>NZ_VDAY01000099.1:0-238 GCF_019584005.1 Citrobacter sp. EC_71 | reverse complement strand
ATGGCGCGATGGAAGATGCTCTGTACGAAATCGCCTCCATGCGTCTGTTTGCCCGGTTATCCCTGGATAGCGCCTTGCCGGACCGCACCACCATCATGAATTTCCGCCACCTGCTGGAGCAGCATCAACTGGCCCGCCAATTGTTCAAGACCATCAATCGCTGGCTGGCCGAAGCAGGCGTCATGATGACTCAAGGCACCTTGGTCGATGCCACCATCATTGAGGCACCCAGCTCGAC
>NZ_VDAY01000098.1:0-241 GCF_019584005.1 Citrobacter sp. EC_71 | reverse complement strand
ACCGACACAGGTGGTCAGGTAGAGAATACCAAGGCGCTTGAGAGAACTCGGGTGAAGGAACTAGGCAAAATGGTGCCGTAACTTCGGGAGAAGGCACGCTGATATGTAGGTGAAGTGATTTACTCATGGAGCTGAAATCAGTCGAAGATACCAGCTGGCTGCAACTGTTTATTAAAAACACAGCACTGTGCAAACACGAAAGTGGACGTATACGGTGTGACGCCTGCCCGGTGCCGGAAGG
>NZ_VDAY01000097.1:0-241 GCF_019584005.1 Citrobacter sp. EC_71 | reverse complement strand
ACCGACACAGGTGGTCAGGTAGAGAATACCAAGGCGCTTGAGAGAACTCGGGTGAAGGAACTAGGCAAAATGGTGCCGTAACTTCGGGAGAAGGCACGCTGATATGTAGGTGAAGCGGTTTACCCGTGGAGCTGAAATCAGTCGAAGATACCAGCTGGCTGCAACTGTTTATTAAAAACACAGCACTGTGCAAACACGAAAGTGGACGTATACGGTGTGACGCCTGCCCGGTGCCGGAAGG
>NZ_VDAY01000096.1:0-242 GCF_019584005.1 Citrobacter sp. EC_71 | reverse complement strand
GTAAGTGTAGCGATACATTGAGCTAACCGATACTAATGAACCGTGAGGCTTAACCTTACAACGCCGAAGCTGTTTTGGCGAAGAGACAGATTTTCAGCCTGATACAGATGACATCGACATGCTAAAGGCGTGTTGATAAACAGAATTTGCCTGGCGGCTGTAGCGCGGTGGTCCCACCTGACCCCATGCCGAACTCAGAAGTGAAACGCCGTAGCGCCGATGGTAGTGTGGGGTCTCCCCAT
>NZ_VDAY01000095.1:0-247 GCF_019584005.1 Citrobacter sp. EC_71 | reverse complement strand
GTAAGTGTAGCGATACATTGAGCTAACCGATACTAATGAACCGTGAGGCTTAACCTTACAACGCCGAAGCTGTTTTGGCGAAGAGACAGATTTTCAGCCTGATACAGATGACATCAGAACGCAAAAGCGGTCTGATAAACAGAATTTGCCTGGCGGCTGTAGCGCGGTGGTCCCACCTGACCCCATGCCGAACTCAGAAGTGAAACGCCGTAGCGCCGATGGTAGTGTGGGGTCTCCCCATGCGAGA
>NZ_VDAY01000094.1:0-252 GCF_019584005.1 Citrobacter sp. EC_71 | reverse complement strand
GCTTAGCCAGTACCTGACCACGTTCGATTTCTTCACGTTTGATACCACGCAGCAGAACACCAACGTTCTCACCAGCACGGCCTTCGTCCAGCAGTTTGCGGAACATTTCAACGCCGGTACAGGTAGACTTAGCGGTGTCTTTGATACCAACGATTTCAACTTCTTCACCAACTTTGATGATACCGCGCTCTACACGACCGGTAACAACGGTACCACGACCGGAGATGGAGAATACGTCTTCGATAGGCAGCA
>NZ_VDAY01000093.1:0-255 GCF_019584005.1 Citrobacter sp. EC_71 | reverse complement strand
GAATTGTTTCTCTGAATTATAATTTAAATCTAAGAAGGTAAATTATGAGCTATCGTATGTTTGATTACCTGGTGCCAAATGTGAACTTTTTTGGCCCGAATGCTATTTCCGTCGTGGGCGAACGCTGCAAACTGTTGGGCGGTAAAAAAGCGCTGCTGGTGACTGATAAAGGTCTGCGAGCCATTAAGGACGGCGCGGTTGATAAAACCCTCGAACATCTGCGTGAAGCCGGTATTGACGTGGTGGTGTTTGACG
>NZ_VDAY01000092.1:0-261 GCF_019584005.1 Citrobacter sp. EC_71 | reverse complement strand
GTTACGCACCACCCCGTCAGTAGCTGAACAGGAGGGACAGCTGATAGAAACAGAAGCCACTGGAGCACCTCAAAAACACCATCATACACTAAATCAGTAAGTTGGCAGCATCACCGATGATGCGAAACGGGTGCTCCACCCTGGCACGGATGCTGGCTTTCATGTATTCGATGTTGATGGCCGTTTTGTTCTTGCGCGGATGCTGCTTCAAGGTTTTTACCCTGCCGGGACGCTCGGCGATCAGCCAGTCCACATCCACCT
>NZ_VDAY01000091.1:0-264 GCF_019584005.1 Citrobacter sp. EC_71 | reverse complement strand
GATTTTGCTGAAGTGCGACAGGGAAATGATGGTGGTGGGGGAAGGATTCGAACCTTCGAAGTCGATGACGGCAGATTTACAGTCTGCTCCCTTTGGCCGCTCGGGAACCCCACCAGGGGTATACTAATTTTATGAATCTACAGGAATGAATGGTGGTGGGGGAAGGATTCGAACCTTCGAAGTCGATGACGGCAGATTTACAGTCTGCTCCCTTTGGCCGCTCGGGAACCCCACCACGGGGTAATGCTAATTACTGGCCTGCTT
>NZ_VDAY01000090.1:0-271 GCF_019584005.1 Citrobacter sp. EC_71 | reverse complement strand
AGACGACGACGTTGATAGGTCGGGTGTGTAAGTGTAGCGATACATTGAGCTAACCGATACTAATGAACCGTGAGGCTTAACCTTACAACGCCGAAGCTGTTTTGGCGAAGAGACAGATTTTCAGCCTGATACAGATGACATCGACATGCTAAAGGCGTGTTGATAAACAGAATTTGCCTGGCGGCTGTAGCGCGGTGGTCCCACCTGACCCCATGCCGAACTCAGAAGTGAAACGCCGTAGCGCCGATGGTAGTGTGGGGTCTCCCCATGC
>NZ_VDAY01000009.1:0-205746 GCF_019584005.1 Citrobacter sp. EC_71 | reverse complement strand
AATCGAGCAGGTCATTGAGAAGTGGCATAAGAAAACGGCTCCCTGTAGTGGAAGCCGTTATAGTGCCGCAGTTTAAGGATCGGTCAACCGATCCTTAACTGATCGGTATTGCGCCAATGGCGGGCCTGATAGTTAACGCATGCGATTAGATGGTCAGGATACCAATGGCCGTTACAACGGTCAGGATAGCTGCCAGTCCATAGAATACCCATTTGCCAGCAGGCACGTGGATTTTCAGGTCATGCATCGCGTGGTGCATACGGTGTAAACCGCACCACAGCGGCAGGACAATCATCAGGAACAGGAATGCGCGACCGATAAAGCTCTGCGCGAATGCCAGGACGCGTTCATAGCTGAAGGCATCAGGAACAAAGCCCAGCGGCAGCATAATGCCTACCAGCAGGATCATTACCGGCGCAATGATTGCGCTCCACATACCGCCTGCACCAAACAGGCCCCAGAATACGGGTTCGTCAGAGCGTTTTGGATTTGGATTAATCATTCCGGACTCCTTACCAGAACAGGGCAACAAACAGTATTACTACTGTCGCAACCACAGTAACCGCCCAAAGCCCTTTGATGATTGGCTCTGGCCCCATTTTTTCGTCTTTTACGATGATGTTGGCCGCTTTCGGCGCCAGCTCAAACCAGGTCTTGGTATGCAGCAGCGCGGCTGCCAGGGCGATGATGTTAAGGATCACCACCACCGGGTTCTGCAGGAACCCGACAAAGCCAGCCCAGGATTCCACACCGTGCTTAAGCGCAAACAGGCCGAAGATCAGTTCAATACTGAACCAGACAGCCGGAACGGCTGTGCCTTCACGCAGCATGTAAAAGCGATAAAACGGCAGTTTTTTCCACCAGGTGGACGTCATTGGCCGCACATAGGCGTTGCGTTTAGTCGTCATGTTGCACTCCTTAGCGTGGTTTCAGGGTTGCGATAAGAAAGTCTTTTGAACTTTCAACTTTACCCTGCTGAATGGCCGCAGCCGGATCGACGTGTTTCGGGCAGACTTCGGAGCAGTAGCCCACGAAAGTACAACTCCAGACGCCGTTCGGGCTGTTCAATTGAGCCATACGCTCTTTCTTACCGTGGTCGCGGCTATCTTCGTTGTAACGATGCGCCAGCGTAATCGCAGCCGGTCCAATGAACTCAGGGTTCAGGCCGAACTGCGGGCACGCGGCATAGCACAGACCACAGTTGATGCAACCGGAGAACTGATGATACTTCGCCATCTGCGCCGGAGTCTGGGTGTTTGGGCCCTGATCCGGTGTACGCGGGTTACCGATGATGTACGGTTTGATCGCTTCCAGGCTTTCGATAAAGTGCGTCATGTCGACGACCAGATCGCGCTCAATCGGGAAGTTGCCCAGCGCTTCAACCTTCATACCGTTGGTGTAATCACGCAGGAAGGTTTTGCACGCCAGCTTCGGCACGTTGTTGACCATCATGCCGCAGGAGCCGCAGATTGCCATACGGCAGGACCAGCGATAGCTCAGGTCCGGCGCCAGGTTATCCTTGATGTAGCCCAACGCATCGAGCAGAGACGTGGTTTCATCGTAAGGAACTTCGTAGAAAGCACTGTGTGGCGCGGTATCGGTTTCCGGGTTATAGCGCACCACCTCAACTTTCAGGTTTTTCATCTCAGCCATTCGCCTTCTCCTTCTTATCGGCTGCTTCCGCTTCGCCACCGTAAACACGTTTAGCCGGTGGCAGAGTGGTGATTTTCACGTCGCTGTATTCCAGGCGAGTCGTGCCGTCAGCATCGCGGAAGGCGAGGGTGTGTTTGAGGAAGTTCACGTCGTCACGCTCGGTGCAGCCTTCATCCAGACGCTGATGCGCGCCGCGGGATTCTTTACGCGCCAGAGCGGAGTGCGCCATACATTCAGCAACGTTCAGACCGTGACCCAGTTCGATGGTGTACAGCAGGTCGGTGTTGAAGACGCTGGAGGTATCAGTGATACGCACGCGCTTGAAGCGCTCCTGCAGCTCAGCCAGCTTATCAACGGTTTTCTGCATGAGTTCCGGCGTACGGTAGATACCGCAACCTTCTTCCATGGAGATCCCCATTTCGTCACGGATCTTAGACCAGTTTTCGTTACCTTCCTGGTTAACCAGATCTTTCAGACGTTTTTCAATACCGGCAACCTGTGCATCAAGCGCGGCACTGTTTGCAGCGCCAGCCGTTGCAGCACGTTCCGCAGCCTGCTCGCCGGCCATACGACCGAAGACCACCAGTTCCGCCAGGGAGTTAGAGCCCAGACGGTTAGCGCCATGCAGACCAACAGAGGAACATTCGCCGACAGCGAACAGACCTTTAATGCGGGTTTCACAGTGCTGATCGGTTTCGATACCGCCCATGGTGTAGTGTGCGGTCGGACGTACCGGGATCGGCTCTTTAACCGGATCGACACCCACGTAGGCTTTCGCCAGCTCGCAAATGAACGGTAAACGTTCGAGCAGTTTTTTCTCACCGAGGTGACGTAGGTCGAGGTGAACCACATCGCCACGCGGAGTGGAAATGGTGTTGCCTTTGCGCCATTCGTGCCAGAAAGCCTGAGAAACTTTGTCGCGCGGACCGAGTTCCATATATTTGTTTTTCGGCTCGCCCAGTGGGGTTTCCGGACCCATGCCGTAGTCTTGCAGATAACGGTAACCATTTTTGTTGACCAGAATACCGCCTTCACCACGGCAGCCTTCAGTCATCAGGATACCGGAGCCTGGCAGACCCGTCGGGTGATACTGAACGAATTCCATATCACGCAGCGGAACGCCGTGGCTCAGCGCCATGCCCATACCGTCGCCGGTTACGATGCCGCCGTTGGTGTTGTAACGGTAAACGCGACCTGCGCCGCCCGTTGCCATCACGACTGCGTTAGCACGGATCTGCACCAGCGTGCCTTCCATCATGTTCATCGCGACGACGCCGCGAGCATGACCATCGTCAACCAGGATATCCAGAACGAAGTGTTCGTCAAAGCGTTGAATCTGTGGGAACTGTAAAGACGTTTGGAACAGCGTATGCAGCATGTGGAAGCCGGTTTTATCCGCGGCAAACCAGGTACGCTCGATTTTCATGCCGCCGAAGCGACGTACGTTGACGCTACCGTCTTCACGACGGCTCCATGGGCAGCCCCATTGTTCCAGTTGCGTCATTTCAGTTGGGCAGTGGTGGACAAAGTAATCCACGACATCCTGCTCACACAGCCAGTCTCCGCCTGCTACCGTATCGTGAAAATGGTAGTCAAAGCTGTCATGATCCTGCGCGACAGCAGCAGAGCCGCCTTCGGCAGCAACGGTATGGCTGCGCATTGGGTACACTTTTGAGATCAGTGCGATTTTAGCGTTGGGATTTGCTTGTGCGGCAGCAATTGCAGCACGTAATCCCGCGCCACCGGCGCCTATAATGGCAAGATCGGCTTGAAAGGTTTGCACGACATTCCTCCAGATTGTTGTTATTTCATCCCCGCCTGAACTCAGATGCTTCATCGGCTTCAAACAGGTTATGAACGCGTTTCCACTGCTCCTTTATAGGTACAATAGTATAGTCTTAGGGATGTGCGGGAAATTTGACGTGTTCGATTTTTTTAGCGTGTCAAAGGGGGGAATTATCATTGAATTTGATTAATTTAATTACTAAACCACCCCATATCGCTTTTTTTACCCGATTGCCTGTGCTGATTACTACCGCGTGAAATTTGTCTCGTTAGCGCGATACGAGTAGACTTCGTGCCCTTGTCTTAAATCGGAGAAACAACCATGAGCGAAACGGCAACCTGGCAGCCGAGCGCGTCCATCCCCAATCTGTTAAAACGTGCAGCAATTATAGCGGAGATTCGCCGCTTTTTTGCCGATCGTGGCGTGCTTGAGGTTGAGACCCCTTGTATGAGTCAGGCAACGGTAACGGACATCCATCTGTTCCCGTTCGAAACACGTTTCGTCGGCCCTGGACATTCCCAGGGAATGAATCTCTATTTAATGACCAGTCCGGAATATCACATGAAGCGCCTGCTGGTGGCAGGATGTGGCCCGGTATATCAACTGTGTCGCAGCTTTCGTAATGAAGAGATGGGGCGTCATCATAACCCTGAGTTCACCATGCTCGAGTGGTATCGTCCCCACTACGATATGTATCGCCTGATGAATGAAGTGGATGATTTGCTCCAGCAGGTGCTGGACTGCTCTCCGGCGGAAAGCCTTTCTTATCAGCAGGCCTTCCAGCGTCATCTGGAGATAGATCCACTGTCTGCAGACAAAACCCAACTGCGGGAAGTGGCGGCTAAGCTGGATCTCAGCAACATCGCCGATACCGAAGAAGACCGGGACACCTTACTGCAACTGCTGTTCACGATGGGCGTTGAGCCGCATATCGGCAAAGACAAACCGACGTTTGTTTATCATTTCCCCGCCAGCCAGGCATCATTGGCGCAAATCAGTACCGAAGATCACCGCGTGGCTGAGCGTTTCGAGGTGTATTACAAAGGTATTGAGCTGGCGAATGGTTTCCATGAGTTGACTGACGCGCGCGAGCAGCAGCAACGGTTTGAACAGGATAACCGCAAACGTGCCGCACGCGGCCTGCCACAGCAACCTATCGATACCAACCTGCTTGAAGCGTTAAAAGTGGGCATGCCGGATTGCTCTGGCGTGGCGCTCGGCGTTGACCGTCTGGTGATGCTGGCGTTGGGCGCGGAAAGCCTGGCTGAGGTTATCGCATTTACCGTCGATCGCGCGTAATTCACGCTCTCTCAATACAAAGTGGCGGAGAAACCGCCACTTTGTAGCATATTTTTTCAATTACCCTCTAATAGCCACAATTTACATCTGGATGTTTGGTATCTTTCAGGTATCAATTCTGTGTTAATTTTTTATCGCTGAACTCCGCAATGAGAGCAGTGCCAATCGGTGAGCGGCGTTTGTTAAACGCTTGCCAGAGTAAGGGATGGTTTAATGACCCAAACAATAAAAAAGATGAGCCTGATTGGTCTCATCCTTATGATATTTACGTCTGTTTTTGGTTTTGCTAACAGCCCCTCCGCGTTCTATTTAATGGGGTATAGCGCGATTCCATGGTATATATTTTCCGCATTATTATTTTTTATTCCATTTGCTTTAATGATGGCGGAAATGGGTTCTGCCTATCGGAAAGAAGAGGGGGGAATCTATTCGTGGATGAATAATAGCGTTGGCCCACGCTATGCGTTTATCGGCACGTTTATGTGGTTTTCTTCCTATGTGATATGGATGGTAAGCACGGCGGCAAAAGTCTGGGTACCTTTTTCGACCTTCTTATTTGGCGCAGACATGACGCAGCACTGGCGTATTGCCGGGCTTGAGCCTACGCAGGTTGTCGGTCTGCTCGCCGTCGGCTGGATGATTCTGGTGACCTGCGTGGCCTCACGGGGGATTAATAAGATTGCCCGTATTACGGCTGTAGGTGGAATTGCCGTAATGTGTCTTAATTTAGTTTTGTTGTTAGTGAGTGTCGCTATTTTGTTATTAACGGGTGGCCACTTTGCGCAGGATATTAATTTTATCTCCTCGCCTAATCCGGGATATCAGTCCGGTCTGGCAATGTTGTCATTTGTTGTATTTGCTATTTTTGCTTACGGCGGAATTGAGGCCGTGGGTGGACTGGTAGATAAAACAGAAAAGCCAGAAAAGAACTTCGCGAAAGGGATTGTCTTTGCCGCTATTGTCATTTCTGTCGGTTATTCACTGGCGATATTTTTATGGGGCGTTAGCACCAACTGGCAACAGGTATTAAGTGATGGCTCGGTCAACCTCGGCAACATTACTTATATCCTGATGAAAAGCCTCGGGATGACGTTGGGTAATGCGCTGCACCTTTCCCCGGAAAGCGCGATGGCGTTGGGCGTATGGTTCGCGCGTATCACCGGTCTTTCTATGTTCCTCGCCTATACTGGCGCTTTTTTCACGCTCAGCTACTCGCCGCTGAAAGCGATTATTCAGGGAACGCCGAAGGCATTGTGGCCCGCGCCGATGACCAGGCTGAATGCGGTGGGGATGCCGACGACGGCAATGTGGTTGCAGTGTTTACTGGTGAGCCTGTTTATCCTGCTGGTTTCGTTTGGCGGCGACACGGCTTCCGCGTTTTATAACAAACTGACCCTGATGGCGAACGTCTCAATGACACTGCCGTATCTGTTCCTTGCACTGGCTTTCCCATTCTTTAAAGCGCGTACGGATCTGGAAAGGCCGTTTGTGATTTTTAAAACGCGGGCGGCGACGTTATTGACAACAGGCGTGGTGGTATTGGTGGTGACGTTTGCCAACGTGTTCACCATCATCCAGCCGGTGATTGAAGCCGGGGACTGGAACAGCGCATTGTGGATGACCGGCGGCCCGATCTTCTTCTCGCTGCTGGCGATGGCGATTTATCAGAACTATAGCCGTCGCATGGCCAACGAACCTGAGTGGGCGGTGGAGTAACCGTCCTGGCGTATCCGGCCTACAAAGAAGCATCTTCGTAGGCCGGATAAGACCATCCGGCATTTCTTGCCTGAATCATGCGCTACAAACTTCCCGCCGGGCGGCTGGCTCTGCCCGCAGAACTTAACGTTCTCCCTGTTTGTTTACCGCCAAGGCTCTCCAGACGCATCTGGAACGGCGGGAATGGCATATCAATACCGTGCTCGCGGAAGCCTGCCAGAATCAGCTGGTGGATCTCATGACGCAGCGGCATGCGGTGTCCCATCTCTGCGGCATAAATACGCAGTTCGAAGATTTGAATCCCTTGCTGCAGGTCTACCAGAAAGACTTCTGGCGCCGGGTTATCGATAACCAGCGAACAGCGCTGTGCGGCAGTCAGCAGAATCTGCGTAACCTCCTCGCTGTTAGCCTCTGACGGCGCCGGGATAGTTAACACCACACGGGTGACGGAATCTGACAACGACCAGTTGATAAACTGCTCGGTGATAAAGGCCTTATTGGGCACGATGATCTCTTTGCGATCCCAGTCGCTGATGGTGGTGGCGCGAGTATTAATTTTTGTCACACTACCGGTTAGATCGCGAATGGTCACCGTGTCGCCAATGCGAATCGGTTTCTCAAACAGGATAATCAGGCCGGAAATAAAGTTGGCGAAGATCTCCTGCAAACCAAAGCCCAGACCAACACCGAGAGCAGCCACCAGCCATTGCAGTTTGGACCACTCAATGCCGATCATCGAGAAGCCAACCAGACCGCCAATCAGCATCAGCAAATACTTGGTAATGGTGGTAATGGCGTAACCGGTGCCAGGGGTTAAATCCAGATGTTGCAGCAGCGCCAGCTCCAGCAGCGCGGGCAGGTTGCGCACTAACTGGGTGGTGATGATAAATACCAGTATTGCGATGAGCACCGCGCCCAGCGTGATTGGCTCTAAGCTTTCCACGCCCTGAACCGTAGAGGTGACATCCCACAACGAGATGTTTTCCAGGAAGCCAAATGCGGAATGAATTTCTGACCACAGCACAATGACTGAAAGCAGGGCGATAAGCATCAGAATTGAGCGCACCAGACGTAGCGATTGTGCGCTGATCGCGTCGAGATCCACTTCGCTTTCATCAACGTCAATTGCGCCTTCAAGACTGGTGGAGTGCGGCGGTTCTTCTTCACCTCGTGCACGCTGCGCCAGCATTTCGGCGCGTCGATGCTTGGCGCGGTCGAACGCCAGGCGGCGGCGCTGGATCAGCATCCAACGGCGAATAACGTGATACACCACCAGTAACAAGAACCAGATAGCCACGGACGTTTCCAGACGTGCCAGTAGAGCTTGTGATGTGGCGAGATAGCCGACTGCGGCCGCGAGGATGGCAATCAGCGGAGCACCCATCAACATATTCCACAGCATGCTGTTGACCATGTTATCGCTGTTGCCCTCTTTATCGAGGTACAGCGGTATCCCGGCGCGCTTCAGGCTCAGAGTCACGACCGCCAGTGCGCCGCAAATCAAGATAAAGCACAAGCGTCCCAATGAGGCGGAGAATTCCCGGTCATTGAGGTTATCAAACATGATTACCGCCATGATCAGCGGGACAATCAGCCCGATACTCATCAGGTAATAGTGCATGGCCTTCGCGACGCGATTACGCGGCCAGCCAAAGTGGGCAATGAACAGACCGTTAGGGCGTGCAAAGGTGGCGCAAATCATCACCGCCCACAGCATGGGCACCGTGGCGGTTACGCCATCGCCGATAGCGACGGCCAACGGATAAGGCCAGGCTTCCTGCAAGCCGTAACCCAGGGTGGCCCACAGTACCGGTAGCGGTGAGGCGACGAGTATCGACCAGAATACCGTGCGTATCGTCAGCCAGAAGTGGTCCTGGGTCACTTTACCCACCCGTGCGGACGAGCGTTCAAGAAAGCGGGTGAAGTGTTTGCGGGAAGAAAGGCTAAATCCAACCAGCACCAGCGCACCGAAAAGCGGTAGCAGTGTTTCCTTGCTGGTCAGCATCATGATGCTGGCTTTACCTAACTGATTAAAGGTATCTAATGAGATAAGACGCCGCAGATCCTGAACAATGTCGACAGGCCATGAGAGGGAGATAGGGCTGACGTCAGACGTCCAGAACAGATAGCGGTGTGTCGCTTCGTTGACCTCTTTTAGCGCATCTTCCAGTTGGCTATTGGAGACTTTTAGCTTGGTCAGTTCAAGGATCAGCGTATCGCCACCCTGTAACAGTGAGTTCAGCAATTCACGCTGAGTGCGCAACTGGGCGTTGAGGATGCTGCTCTGTTCCGCGGTCAGCGGTTGCCCATCGGCCTGATGGATCTGGCGCAGTTGCGGCTGTTTGTTGAGGAGATCCTCATAGCGCATGCGGTGTACGCGAAGCTGCGCCATTTCAGTATCTAACTGCTGAGGTTTGGGCATTTCGGGCAGACGAGATACCTGTGCGCGTAGTGCTTCTCCCAGCATATTCGAGACCCCAAGCCACTGGGATTGTTCGCGCAGCGTATTCAACGCCTGACGCACCTGCAGCGTTTGGCTGGTGGCCTGACGCTGTTGCGATGCGACCAGGTCCATTCGCTGTGCCTGTTGGTTTAAGGCCTGGGACAGTTCGCGGTTAACCTTGAACTGGTCAACAATGCCTTCGGGCAATCCCGCACTGTTTTCCGCCAGCAGTTCGGTGCTCTCCAGCGCTCGCTCAGCTTCACGCTGCCGCTGACTGTTGAGTTGATTACGTAATGCCTGCAGATAGGCGTCGAGCTGCTGGCTCTGTTTTTCTGCCAGTTCTGAGCGCATACGCGCCAGTTCCTGACGGTTGTTGGCGGAAAGCTGCGCCAGCTCCAGTTCATCGACCAGGGCTTTGAGTTTGGCTGATTCAGCCTGCATCGCCTGATTCTGCGCGGGATTGGCGTTGGCGGTACCAATACGCCGCTCAAGCTCATTTAGCTGGCGGCGGGCATCGGTTTGCTGTTGAGGGAGCTGGCTTAACGAGTCGGCGATTTCCCGGGCGCGATCCTGCTCCTGCTGGGCCTGACGACTCTTTTCCAGCAACTGACTGCTGACCTGGAGGATCTCCTGGTTTAACGCATCAGTTGTCAGTCCGCTTGGTACGTTGCGCGGTTCGTCACGCAGATTGCTAAGCTGTGCGCGTAGCGTTGCGGAGAGCTTGGGGAAGTTATCAATAACCTGCTGATATTGCGCAGCGCGCTCAAGAGAGCCTTTACGCTCCTCAAGGGCATTCAGTGCGGACTGGAGCGCCTCAACGGTTTCTGGCTGAGCGGGTTTCGCCGCCTTGGCCTGCTCCAGTTCCTGGGTGAGTTGTTTGGCGTCGGGGGCCGTCGCAGCGTACGCCCCCAGGCTGAGGCACCAGGCCATCAGAAAAGTGATAATCAGGCGCACAGCAGCGATTCCTATGTTTAAGTTTCGTCTTTTTTGTCGTCAACCAGCGGGCTGGCGTCGTGTTCTGCTTCGATCTCTTCTTTCGGCAGTGGGGCAGGTTCTGCCTCTGGCGTCACGAAAGTCTCGGTTGAGATGGCCATTGGCTGACCGATTTTCGTGACTGAGAGGTCCTGCAATTGCTCAACCAGGTTAACTTTGCCCGGTGCAAACAGGTTGATGACGGTAGAACCGAGCTTAAAGCGGCCCATTTCCTGACCTTTGAGCAGTGCCACTGACCCTTCGCTTTCGCCTTCCGGCCAGGTCCAGCGTTTAATTACGCCTTCACGCGGCGGGGTAATGGTGCCAGCCCAGACGGTTTCAATGCTGCCAACGATAGTTGCCCCGACCAGAATTTGCACCATCGGGCCAAACTCGGTATCAAACAGGCAAATAACGCGTTCGTTACGGGCAAACAGGTTCGGTACGTTTTGCGCTGTCAGGATGTTTACAGAGAAGAGGTCACCCGGCACGTACATCATTTCGCGCAGGATACCGTTACAGGGCATATGTACGCGGTGGTAATCGCGTGGTGATAAGTACGTGGTCACAAACGTACCGTTGCGGAATTTGTCCGCCATCTGGTAGTTGCCGGCCAACAGCGCTTCAAGCGTATAGCTGTGCCCTTTGGCCTGTAACAGCTTGTCTTCTTCGATGTTACCTAATTGGTTAATCACACCGTCAGCAGGCATCACCAGTACATTAGGATCGGTGTTAATTGGACGAGCTTCGTCGCGCAGGGGACGAACAAAGAAGTCGTTAAAGGTGCGATAGCTGGCTGTATCCGGCTTTTGCGCCTCTTTCATATCGACCTTGTAATATTTCACGAACAGATCGATCACCAGTTTGGTCAGCCATCCCGCTCGTTTGCTCGCACCCCAACCCGCCAGGCGAGTGAGCCATAGTTTCGGCAGAATGTATTGTAGCGAAAGCTTAAATGAGTTTAACAAGGTAGCCTCCAGGCCATAATTTGTTCCCGATCCGGCATACGGGCCGGATCCTGAAAAAGGGGGGACGATTCTAGCGATGCTTAGCTTAGTTGTCAGTTGTCTGTATCAGAAAAGTTTTTACGCGTTTTTACCTGCGCCATGCTTTCCAGGATGCGGTGATAATTTTCAAACCGAGTTTCGGCTATTTCCCCTTTTTCTACAGCCTCACGGATAGCACAGCCTGGATCGGTATCATGCTTGCAGTCGCGGTATTTACAATGACCCAGGTAGTCATGGAATTCGACAAAACCATGGGTGATTTGTTCCGGTTCCAGATGCCACAGTCCGAACTCGCGTACGCCCGGGGAGTCGATAACGTCGCCGCCATGTGGGAAGTGATACAGGCGAGAAGCGGTAGTGGTGTGCTGCCCAAGACCGGAGTTATCGGAGACATCGTTGGTCAGGATCGCTTCCTGCAGGCCGAGAAGATTATTGAGCAGGCTGGATTTACCTACACCCGACTGGCCAGCAAAAATGCTGATGCGATCGGTTAATGCTTCTTCAAGCGGTTTCAGACCGTCTTTAGTGCGGCTTGATACCATCAACACGCGATAACCAATGTTGCGATAGATATCCATCTGTTCGTTAACAAAGGCCATGCCCTCGGCATCCAGCAGATCGATCTTATTCAGTACGATAATCGGTTCGACGTGTAGCGTTTCGCAGGCAACCAGATAGCGGTCGATAATATTGAGTGACAGCTCGGGTAAGATGGCTGAGACAATAACAATCTGGTCGATGTTGGCAGCAATCGGTTTTACCCCGTCGTAAAAGTCGGGACGTGTCAGTACCGAGGTGCGCTCGTGTACCGCCTCTACGATGCCTTTGACATTTACGCCTTCTGCGGCCGCTTTACCTGGACGCCAGACGACGCGATCGCCGGTAACCAGCGAACGAATTGTGCGGCGGATGTTGCAGCGGTGAATGTCGCCGTCAGCAGATTCCACGTCGGCATGCATGCCAAAACGGCTGATCACGATGCCTTCAGCAGTTTCGCCAAACAGGTTGTCGTCATAGTCGGGCTTCTCCGCGGACGTTTTAAGACGACGCTGGTGATTGGCGTTCACACGGCGCTGTTGGCCTTTGGAGAGTTTATTCTTACTCAATCGGACTGGCTCCTGGTCGCCCATGATGGGCAAAACATTTATGATACACGCAATTTTAGATGAATATAGTCACACTGAATGTGACGCTGAAGGGTGGAAAATAGCATGAGTGCCAATGAAAACAACCTGATTTGGATCGATCTGGAAATGACAGGTCTGGATCCCGAGCGCGATCGCATTATTGAGATCGCCACGCTGGTGACGGATGCCAACTTAAATATTCTGGCTGAAGGACCGACGATTGCGGTGCACCAGTCCGACGAACAACTGGCATTAATGGATGACTGGAACGTACGTACGCATACCGGTAGCGGGCTGGTGGAGCGTGTGAAGGCGAGCACCATGGGCGATCGCGAAGCAGAACTGGCCACGCTGGCCTTTTTGCAAGAGTGGGTTCCGGCAGGAAAATCACCTATCTGTGGCAATAGCATCGGCCAGGATCGTCGTTTCCTGTTTAAATACATGCCGGAGCTGGAGGCGTATTTCCATTACCGCTATCTCGACGTCAGCACGCTGAAAGAGCTGGCGCGTCGTTGGAAGCCAGAGATCCTTGCTGGCTTCACCAAGCAAGGAACGCATCAGGCGATGGATGACATCCGTGAGTCGGTTGCTGAGCTTGCTTACTATCGCGAACATTTTATTAAGCTTTGATTTTATTCTCCGGTGGCTTGCGTCACCGGGGTTTTGACGCTAAATTGTTCAGCTTGATTGTAAAGTAATCACTTGAACGGATTTTCAAAAAAAACGTATTCAGGGGGGTTGCAGCTAAACGGATTTCTCGTATAATGCGCCTCCCGTAACGACGCAGAAATGCGAATTACGACAGCAACAAATTTGCGGGAATAGCTCAGTTGGTAGAGCACGACCTTGCCAAGGTCGGGGTCGCGAGTTCGAGTCTCGTTTCCCGCTCCAAAATTTGAAAGTGCTTATTAAGCACAGACGCACCCAAGCGGGAATAGCTCAGTTGGTAGAGCACGACCTTGCCAAGGTCGGGGTCGCGAGTTCGAGTCTCGTTTCCCGCTCCAAAATTTGAAAGTGCTTGTTAAGCACAGACACACCCAAGCGGGAATAGCTCAGTTGGTAGAGCACGACCTTGCCAAGGTCGGGGTCGCGAGTTCGAGTCTCGTTTCCCGCTCCAAATTCTTACCTCAAAAAAATATCCACAACGAAGAATCGCGTTGGGGACGTTTTGTTTCGTCGTTGACATACTCTTGTAAACAGACTTATCCACAGGTCCGGGTATTATTCCTGGAATGCAAAAAACTTCGCCTGGTTAATAGTATCATTTTAATGCATTGAAATTATTGAGATAATTATCATTTCAGATTGTTAATGCGATCACTTGACGATTTTTTCCCTCTTGAATATCAATGTGTTTCTATTTTTATACACAAGCTGTGGATGACTTAAGCGTCGCGCGGTAGACCCTTTTCGATGACCCTGACTAAACGTTGTTTCTTCGGCAACTGCACCTCAACTACGCAGGCATTTCGCTTCTCAATTTGCTGAGCGACCGCCCACTCTATGTGTTCGTCGAGAAGTGGGTGCTCACCTCTGCGCTTTTCCAGTGCGTTAATTACGGCTTTATCCCAGGGTGCATTACCCAACGCAACAGCGATATTTCGCAGCCAGCGCAGATGGCCAATACGACGAATGGCAGACCCCTCCGTGACTTTTAAAAACCACGCTTCGCTCCAGCTAAACAGCTCTATTAACTCCGGAGCATGCAGCTGCTTACGTGGGCTAAAGTCATCCTCTACCGTCAGTTGCGAATAGCGGTTCCAGGGACAAATGAGCTGACAATCATCGCAGCCGTAAATTCGATTCCCCAGCAAGGGACGAAACGCTTCCGGGATAGCGCCTTCCAGTTCGATAGTGAGATAAGAGATACAACGGCGCGCATCTACGGTGTAGGGTTCAACGATGGCCCCGGTAGGACAGATGGTCATACAGGCGACGCATTTCCCGCATCCTTCTTCTACTGGCTTATCGACCGGCAAGGGCAGGTTGACCAGCAATTCACCGAGGAAGAAAAATGAACCGGCTTCGCGATTGAGGATAAGTGAGTGCTTACCTGTCCAGCCAAGCCCGGCTTTTTCCGCCAGCGGACGCTCAAGAATGGGCGCGGAATCGACAAAAGGTCTAAAATTCAGCGAAACGCAGTGTTGTTGAATCATCTCGCCCAGCTTTTTTAAGCGGTTACGCAGCAGCTTATGGTAGTCGCGCCCCAGTGCGTAGCGACTGACGTAACCCAGAGAGGGATTTTTCAACGTACTGGCAAAGGCCGCGTTGGCTGGGAGATAGTTCATACGTACGCTGATGACACGTAGCGTACCGGGCAATAATTCGTGAGGTCGGGCGCGCATCATGCCGTGACGGGCCATCCAGTCCATCTCGCCGTGATAGTGTTGCTCCAGCCAGGCCTGCAGTTTGGGCTCCGCTTCGCTTAGGTCGGTATCGGCAATACCGACCTGCTGAAAGCCAAGCTCCAGCCCCCACTGCTTAATATTTTGCGCTAACTGATTGAGATCGAGGGGCTCTGACATGATGGACCATACAATGAAGAAAAACCCCGCAAGTATACCACACTCCATCTGGCACGCCGATGACATCAGGCGGATGGAGCGAGAGGCAGCAGACAGTTTAGGGCTGACGTTATACGAACTGATGCAACGGGCGGGAGAGGCTGCGTTTCAGGTCTCGCGCGAAGCCTATCCGCATGCCCAGCACTGGCTGGTGCTGTGCGGCCATGGTAACAATGGCGGCGATGGCTACGTGGTGGCAAGGCTCGCCAAAGCGCAAGGGCTTGAGGTCACGCTACTGGCGCAAGAGAGTGACAAACCGCTCCCGGAGGAAGCACAGCATGCGCGCGACGCCTGGCTTAATGCCGGTGGCGTCATTCATGCTGCGGATATCACCTGGCCTGGTAGCGTGGACGTCATCATCGACGCGCTGTCAGGGACTGGCTTAAAGTACGCGCCGCGTGACTCTCTCTCGGTATTGATTGAACGTGCCAATACTTACCCAGCTCCCATCGTGGCGATCGATATTCCTTCCGGCCTGCTGGCACAAACAGGAGCGACACCGGGATCGGTCATCAATGCGGCGCATACCGTCACCTTTATTGCACTCAAACCAGGCCTGTTAACGGGTAAAGCGCGCGATGTCACCGGACGCCTGCATGTTAACGCGCTTGGGTTGGACGACTGGCTGGCTGGGCAGAATGCGCCAATTCAACGTTTTGATGCTCAACAGCTTGCGCACTGGCTAACGCCACGCCGACCTACCTCGCACAAAGGTTCCCACGGTCGGCTGGTGATTATTGGCGGTGACCACGGGACGGCAGGCGCAATACGTATGGCCGGTGAAGCGGCGCTGCGTGCAGGCGGCGGGCTGGTCAAAGTGCTGACCCGCAGTGAAAACATCGCGCCGATTCTGACCGCCAGGCCGGAACTGATGGTTGATACGCTAACGCCGCAGACTCTGGATGAAAGCCTGGCGTGGGCGGATGTTGTTGTGATTGGCCCTGGGCTTGGTCAGCAGGAGTGGGGCAAAAAAGCGCTGCAAAAGGTCGAGAATTTTCGCAAACCGATGCTCTGGGATGCCGATGCACTGAACCTGCTGGCAATCAACCCCGATAAACGTCACAATCGCGTGATCACGCCGCATCCGGGAGAAGCCGCGCGACTGCTGGGCTGTTCCATTGCAGAAATTGAAGACGATCGCTTACTTTGCGCACAACGTCTGGTAAAACGGTACGGAGGCGTGGTTGTGCTGAAAGGCGCGGGTACGGTTGTTGCTGCTGAACAGGCTGAGTTGGGTATTATTGATACCGGCAATGCAGGCATGGCCAGCGGAGGAATGGGTGATGTGCTTTCCGGTATTATTGGCGCATTGCTCGGACAGAAGCTTACCCCGTATGATGCAGCATGTGCGGGATGTGTTGCGCACGGTGCGGCGGCGGATGTGCTGGCGGCGCGTTTTGGTACGCGCGGCATGCTGGCGACCGATCTCTTTACTACGCTACAGCGTATTGTTAACCCTGATGTGATTGACGTTTATCATGATGAATCGAGTAATTCCACTACCTGATGAACAGGCGACTTTAGACCTGGGATTGCGGGTAGCCAAAGCCTGTGACGGCGCGACGGTAATTTATTTGTACGGCGACCTGGGAGCGGGCAAAACCACTTTCAGCCGTGGATTCCTGCAGGCGTTAGGTCACAAAGGTAATGTAAAAAGCCCGACTTACACGCTGGTTGAGCCCTATTCGCTCGATAATTTGATGGTTTATCACTTCGATCTGTATCGACTTGCGGACCCGGAGGAGCTGGAATTTATGGGGATCCGTGATTATTTTGCCAATGATGCCATCTGCCTGGTGGAATGGCCGCAACAAGGTAAAGGTGTACTGCCAGACCCGGACGTCGAAATACACATTGAATACCAGGCACAAGGTCGAGAGGCGCGCGTAAGCGCAGTCTCCTCATCGGGTGATTTATTGCTGGCGCGTTTAGCCGATTAACCTTAAGGGTGGCGGGATGATTTATCGCATCAGAAACTGGCTGATGGCAACCCTGGTCCTGCTGTGCGCGCAGGCAGGGGCCGCCAGCCTCTCCGATCTTCAGGTTTCCAATGGTGATCAACAGGCGCGGATTACGCTGAGCTTTATTGGCGATCCTGAATACGCCGTTTCGCAGGATGGGAAACGAACCGTCGCGCTGGATATTAAACAAACCGGTGTGATTCAGGGATTACCGCTGCTGTTTAGCGGTAATAATCTGGTCAAATCTATTCGTTCCGGTACGCCAAAAGACGCGCAGTCTCTGCGCCTGCTGGTGGATTTAACCGAGAACGGTAAAGCAGAAGCCGTTAAACGACAAAACGGCGGCAATTATACCGTCGTGTTTACCATCAAAGCGGATACGCCGCCGCCACCGCCTCCGGTGGTCGCGAAGCGTGTCGAGGCGCCGGTTGTCGCCCCGCGTCCTGTCGAGCCTGCACGTAACCCGTTTAAAGCGGAAAACGACCGCACCACGGCGGTTACCAGCAGTAATACGTCCACGCGACCTGCGGCGCGCGCCAGCACCAACAGCGGCGACAAAGTGGTTATCGCCATTGATGCCGGGCACGGTGGACAGGATCCCGGCGCAATTGGTCCCGGCGGTACGCGTGAGAAAAATGTCACGATTGCCGTGGCGCGTAAACTGCGCAGTTTGCTGAATGATGACCCGATGTTTAAAGGTGTTCTCACCCGCGATGGCGATTACTTCATCTCGGTGATGGGGCGTTCCGACGTTGCGCGTAAACAAAACGCCAACTTCCTGGTTTCGATTCATGCGGATGCCGCGCCAAACCGGGATGCCACTGGCGCTTCCGTCTGGGTACTGTCAAACCGCCGGGCGAACAGTGAAATGGCAGGCTGGTTGGAGCAGCACGAGAAGCAATCGGAACTGTTAGGCGGTGCGGGTGATGTGCTGGCCAACAGCCAGGCCGATCCTTACCTCAGTCAGGCCGTGCTGGATCTGCAGTTCGGTCATTCGCAACGCGTCGGGTATGATGTGGCGACCAGCATGATTGGTCAGTTAGAACGTATTGGCTCAATGCATAAACGTCGGCCGGAACATGCCAGCCTGGGCGTATTACGTTCGCCTGATATCCCGTCAGTGTTGGTTGAAACCGGCTTTATCAGTAACAACAGCGAAGAGCGTCTGTTGGCGAGCGATGATTACCAGCAGCAACTGGCCGAGGCGATTTACAAAGGATTGCGTAACTATTTCCAGGCGCACCCGATGCAAACCGGGCCGCAGGGCGCACCGGCGCAAACCGCCAGTGCCGTGTCGCCTGGCAACACGTTAACAAATTAAGGATTAGCCATGCCGATTCAGGTTCTACCGCCACAGTTGGCGAACCAGATTGCCGCGGGCGAGGTGGTAGAACGGCCTGCGTCAGTGGTGAAAGAGCTGGTGGAAAACAGTATCGATGCCGGTGCGACGCGCATTGATATTGATATTGAGCGTGGTGGCGCGAAGCTTATCCGTATTCGTGACAACGGCTGCGGGATTAAAAAAGACGAGCTGGCGCTGGCGCTGGCGCGTCACGCCACCAGTAAAATTGCCTCGCTTGACGATCTCGAAGCCATCGTGAGCCTCGGGTTTCGCGGCGAAGCGTTAGCCAGCATTAGCTCAGTCTCTCGTTTAACCCTGACGTCGCGCACGCAAGAGCAATCTGAAGCCTGGCAAGCCTATGCCGAAGGGCGCGACATGGATGTCACAGTGAAACCCGCCGCGCATCCGGTGGGCACCACGCTGGAGGTGTTGGATCTGTTCTACAACACCCCGGCGCGGCGCAAGTTTATGCGCACCGAGAAAACCGAATTTAATCATATCGACGAGATTATCCGCCGCATTGCGCTGGCGCGGTTCGATGTGACGATTAATCTGTCGCACAACGGCAAAGTGGTGCGTCAGTACCGTGCAGTGGCAGCAGATGGGCAAAAAGAGCGCCGACTGGGCGCGATTTGCGGTATGCCGTTTCTGGAACATGCGCTGGCGATTGAATGGCAGCATGGCGATTTGACGCTGCGGGGCTGGGTAGCCGATCCGCACCACACGACGACGGCGCTGGCGGAAATCCAGTACTGCTACGTGAATGGCCGGATGATGCGTGACCGCCTGATCAACCACGCTATCCGCCAGGCCTGTGAAGATAAGCTGGGCGCCGATCAGCAGCCTGCATTTGTTTTATACCTGGAAATCGATCCGCATCAGGTGGATGTCAACGTGCATCCCGCCAAACATGAGGTCCGTTTCCATCAGTCGCGTCTGGTGCATGATTTTATCTACCAGGGCGTATTGAGCGTCCTGCAACAGCAGCTTGAAACGCCGCTGCCGTTGGCTGATGACGACGAGCCCGCCCCCCGGCACATCCCGGAAAACCGCATTGCAGCCGGACGTAACCATTTTGCTGAGCCCGCTCCGGCGCGTGAAGCTGCTGCACCTCGCTACTCTGCCCCCGCTGGCGGTGGTGGTCGTCAGGCGGGCGCCAGCTGGCCTCATGCCCAGCCTGGATATCAAAAGCAGCAGGGTGAGATTTATCAGCAACTGCTGCAGACGCCAGTTCCAACGCGTAAAGCGCCGGAATCTGAAGCGCCATCAGCACCGCTGACCGGCAATAGTCAAGGTTTTGGTCGGGTGCTAACGATTGTCGGTGCGGACTGTGCCTTACTCGAATGTGATGGTCATATTCGGTTACTGGCATTACCGGTGGCGGAACGTTGGCTGCGTCAGGCGCAGTTAACGCCGGGAGAGGGTACTGTTTGCGCCCAGCCGTTGCTGATTCCTTTACGTCTAAAAGTGACCGCCGATGAAAAAGCGGCGCTGCAGAAAGGGCAGAGCCAACTGGCCGATCTGGGCATTGAATTTCAACTGGATGCGCAGCATGTGACCATCCGGGCAGTGCCTTTACCCTTACGCCAACAAAATTTACAAATCTTGATTCCTGAACTGATAGGCTACCTGGCGCAGCAGTCCGTATTTGAACCGGGCAATATTGCACAGTGGATTGCACGTAACCTGATGAGCGAGCATCCGCAGTGGAGCATGGCCCAGGCGATTACGCTGCTAGCGGATGTTGAGCGGCTTTGCCCACAACTCGTGAAGGCACCGCCGGGTGGTCTGTTACAACCTGTTGATTTACATTCGGTAATGAATGCCCTGAAACATGAGTGATACCCGTAAGGCGAGCCTGCCAAAGGCGATTTTTTTAATGGGGCCAACGGCCTCCGGTAAAACGGCATTAGCAATTGAATTGCGTAAAGTTTTGCCTGTAGAGTTGATAAGCGTTGATTCCGCCCTTATTTACAAAGGGATGGATATCGGTACAGCCAAGCCTGATGCAGATGAATTACAGGCCGCGCCGCACCGATTGCTGGATATCCGCGATCCGTCGCAAGCGTACTCCGCCGCTGATTTTCGCCGCGATGCGTTAGCCGAGATGGCCGATATCACCGCCGCGGGGCGTATCCCGCTGCTGGTGGGCGGCACAATGTTATATTTCAAAGCCTTGCTTGAAGGGCTGTCGCCGTTACCGTCGGCAGACCCGGACGTCAGGGCCAGAATTGAGCAGCAGGCGGCAGAGCACGGGTGGGACGCATTGCACCGACAGCTTCAGGAGATCGATCCCGTGGCTGCCGCGCGTATTCATCCAAATGATCCGCAAAGACTTTCCCGGGCACTGGAAGTTTTTTTCATTTCGGGTAAAACTTTAACGGAGCTGACGCAAACGTCAGGAGACGCTTTGCCGTATGAGGTGCATCAGTTTGCAATCGCCCCGGCGAGCCGTGAACTGCTCCATCAGCGAATTGAGCAGCGTTTTCATCAGATGTTAGCTTCAGGTTTTGAAGCAGAAGTCCGGGCGCTTTTTGCCCGTGGAGATTTGCATACGGATTTGCCTTCCATTCGTTGTGTGGGGTATCGCCAGATGTGGTCATACATTGAAGGCGAAATTTCATACGATGAAATGGTTTATAGAGGTGTTTGCGCCACGAGGCAGTTGGCGAAGCGGCAGGTAACCTGGTTGCGTGGTTGGGAAGGGGTGCACTGGCTTGACAGTGAAAAGCCTGACCAGGCGCGAAACGAAGTATTACAGGTTGTTGGTGCTATCGCGAACTGAATGTGTACAATTGAAACGTATCGTGCGCAATTTTTCAGAATCGAAAGGTTCAAAGTACAAATAAGCATATAAGGAAAAGAGAGAATGGCTAAGGGGCAATCTTTACAAGATCCGTTCCTGAACGCACTGCGTCGGGAACGTGTTCCAGTTTCTATTTATTTGGTGAATGGTATTAAGCTGCAAGGTCAAATCGAGTCTTTTGATCAGTTCGTGATCCTGTTGAAGAACACGGTCAGCCAGATGGTTTATAAGCACGCGATTTCTACTGTTGTCCCGTCTCGCCCGGTTTCTCATCACAGCAATAATGCCACCGGCGGCACTGGCAGCAACTACCATCACGGTAGCAACGCGCAAGGTTCATCTGCGCAACAGGACAGCGAAGAAACCGAATAAGGTTGATCGCTGTTTTACATACGGGGAGCCAGCGAACCTGCGTTCCCCGTTGATACATATTAAGGGGTTGACGCTTGTTTGACCGTTATGATGCCGGTGAGCAGGCGGTACTGGTACACATCTATTTTTCGCAAGACAAAGATATGGAAGACCTCCAGGAGTTTGAATCTCTGGTTTCTTCCGCCGGTGTCGAAGCAATGCAGGTGATTACCGGGAGCCGTAAAGCACCGCACCCGAAGTATTTTGTTGGTGAAGGTAAGGCAATCGAAATTGCCGAAGCCGTAAAAGCGACTGGCGCTGCGGTGGTGATTTTTGATCATGCTCTAAGCCCTGCCCAGGAACGTAACCTGGAACAATTGTGCCAGTGTCTGGTTATCGACAGGACTGGTCTTATTCTGGATATTTTTGCCCAGCGTGCGCGAACCCATGAGGGTAAGTTGCAGGTTGAGCTGGCGCAGCTGCGCCATATGGCTACGCGTCTGGTCCGTGGCTGGACCCACCTTGAAAGACAAAAGGGCGGGATTGGTTTGCGCGGTCCGGGTGAAACCCAGCTCGAAACCGACCGTCGTTTGCTGCGTAATCGCATTTTGCAGATACAGTCGCGCCTGGAAAAAGTTGAAAAGCAACGTGAGCAGGGGCGACAGTCGCGTAAGAAAGCGGATGTCCCGACCGTATCACTGGTGGGATATACCAACGCCGGAAAATCCACCCTGTTCAATCAGATAACTGAAGCCCGGGTCTACGCAGCGGATCAGCTGTTTGCGACCCTGGACCCGACCCTGCGCCGGATCGACGTTGCGGATGTCGGTGAAACCGTGCTGGCGGATACCGTAGGGTTTATCCGTCACTTACCGCACGACCTGGTGGCGGCGTTTAAAGCCACCTTGCAGGAAACACGTCAGGCGACATTGCTGCTGCACGTTATTGATGCAGCAGATTTTCGTGTGCAAGAAAACATCGAGGCCGTTGATACGGTGCTTGAGGAGATCGATGCGCATGAGATCCCGACCCTGCTGGTGATGAATAAAATCGATATGCTGGATGACTTTGAACCGCGTATCGACAGAGATGAAGAGAATAAACCCATTCGCGTTTGGGTTTCAGCGCAAACGGGAATAGGAATACCACAGCTTTTTCAGGCTTTGACTGAGCGGCTTTCCGGTGAGGTAGCGCAGCATACGTTGCGTTTGCCGCCGCAGGAAGGGCGTCTGAGAAGCCGGTTTTACCAACTTCAGGCAATAGAAAAAGAGTGGATGGAGGAGGACGGCAGCGTAGGTCTGCAGGTTCGTATGCCGATCGTAGACTGGCGTCGCCTCTGTAAACAAGAACCGACCCTGGCAGATTACATTATCTGACCGGGAGGAAATGCCTGGGGATTTTTTGCCCAATACTCATCGAATTTTGGGTTGCAGGTCGGCGGTAACGCCCCTGTAGTGCAAAAAACGGGGTATATCACCGCATAACAAATATGGAGCACAAACATGGCGTGGAATCAGCCCGGTAATAACGGACAAGACCGCGACCCGTGGGGAAGCAGCAAACCTGGCGGCAACCCTGAGGGAAATGGAAACAAAGGTGGTCGCGATCAGGGACCTCCCGATCTGGATGATATCTTCCGCAAACTGAGCAAAAAGCTCGGTGGTCTGGGCGGTGGTAAAGGTACTGGTTCTGGCGGCGGTAGTTCATCGCAAGGTCCGCGTCCGCAACTGGGCGGTCGGGTCTTTACTATCGCAGCGGCCGCTATCGTCATTATCTGGGCGGCCAGCGGTTTCTACACCATTAAAGAAGCGGAACGCGGCGTGGTGACACGCTTCGGTAAATTCAGCCATTTGGTTGAGCCGGGTCTGAACTGGAAACCGACCTTTATCGACGAAGTGACCCCGGTCAACGTTGAAGCCGTGCGTGAACTTGCCGCATCCGGCGTCATGCTGACATCTGACGAAAACGTCGTGCGCGTTGAAATGAACGTGCAATACCGCGTGACCGATCCGCAGCGTTACCTGTTTAGCGTAACCAGCGCGGATGACAGTCTGCGTCAGGCAACCGACAGCGCACTGCGTGGCGTTATCGGTAAATACACTATGGACCGAATCCTGACCGAAGGGCGTACTGTTATTCGTAGCGATACCCAGCGTGAACTGGAAGAAACGATCCGTCCGTACAACATGGGTATCACCCTGCTGGACGTCAACTTCCAGGCTGCGCGTCCGCCGGAAGCGGTAAAAGCCGCGTTTGACGATGCGATTGCCGCGCGAGAAAACGAACAGCAGTACATCCGTGAAGCGGAAGCGTATACCAACGAAGTTCAGCCGCGTGCGAACGGTCAGGCGCAGCGTATTCTGGAAGAAGCGCGTGCTTACAAAACGCAAACCATCCTGGAAGCACAGGGTGAAGTGGCTCGCTTCGCTAAAATTCTGCCGGAATATAAAGCCGCACCGCAAATTACTCGCGAGCGTCTGTATATCGAGACCATGGAAAAAGTGCTGAGTCATACTCGCAAAGTTCTGGTTAACGATAAGGGCAGCAATCTGATGGTTCTGCCGCTGGATCAAATGCTGAAAGGCGGTAGTGCGCCAGCAGCCAAGAGTGACAGCAGTTCAAACCTGCTGCGTCTGCCGCCAGCGACGACCTCCAGCACTGGAGCAAGCAATACCTCGTCCACCAGTCAGGGCGATATTATGGACCAACGCCGCGCCAACGCGCAGCGTAACGACTACCAGCGTCAGGGGGAATAACGATGCGTAAGTCAGTTATTGCGATTATCATCATCGTTCTGGTAGTTCTGTTCATGTCTGTCTTTGTGGTCAAAGAAGGCGAGCGCGGTATTACGCTGCGCTTTGGTAAAGTTCTGCGTGACGATGACAACAAGCCGCTGGTCGTTGCACCAGGCCTGCACTTCAAGATTCCATTTATTGAATCAGTGAAGATGCTGGATGCGCGTATCCAGACCATGGACAACCAGGCCGATCGCTTTGTCACCAAAGAGAAGAAAGACCTGATCGTTGACTCTTACATTAAGTGGCGCATCAGTGACTTTAGCCGTTACTACCTGGCAACGGGCGGTGGCGACGTTTCTCAGGCGGAAGTTCTGCTGAAACGTAAGTTCTCTGACCGTCTGCGTTCTGAAATTGGTCGTCTCGACGTGAAAGACATCGTTACCGATTCCCGTGGTCGCCTGACTCTGGAAGTCCGTGACGCGCTGAACTCCGGTTCTGCTGGCACGGAAGATGAAGTCGCTACACCGGCGGCGGATAGCGCGATTGCCGAAGCGGCTGAACGTGTTCAGGCTGAAACGAACGGTAAAGTACCGGTCATCAACCCGAACAGTATGGCGGCATTGGGCATTGAAGTGGTTGACGTGCGTATTAAGCAAATCAACCTGCCTGCTGAAGTGTCTGAGGCTATCTACAACCGTATGCGCGCTGAGCGTGAAGCGGTAGCTCGTCGCCATCGTTCACAAGGTCAGGAAGAAGCGGAAAAACTGCGTGCAACGGCGGATTATGAAGTAACGAAAACGCTGGCAGAAGCTGAACGTCAGGGCCGCATTATGCGTGGTGAAGGCGATGCGGAAGCGGCTAAGCTGTTTGCCGATGCGTTCAGCCAGGATCCTGACTTCTACGCTTTCATCCGTAGCCTGCGCGCTTACGAGAAGAGCTTCGAAGGTAACCAGGACGTGATGGTCATGAGCCCGGACAGCGATTTCTTCCGCTACATGAAGACACCGAGTTCGACGACGCGTTAACGTATCACTGGAAAGAAAAAGCCAGCTCTTTAGTAGAGCTGGCTTTTTTTTGCCTGCAAGTAAATCACTTCTATAAGACGTTTATCATAGCGTAGTTTCAATACGAAAAATCCAATAGTAGTAGTGCACTTCTCCCTGTCTTTCTACCAATCACTGCGTCTTCAGAAACATTTACCCTTTTAATAGTTAAAATATTTTTTGTCATAAAGGTTTCGTTAAACAGAAAATAGCTTCTAATTATTATATTTTAATTATGATTTATTTTTATTTATTATCATAGATTATCGAATGCTTTAGATTAATCTAAAATATTAAGGTTTTTCTTATCAATAAATTCATGCTTAATTTCGTATTTAATAAAATTCATGTTTAATGAATCGTTTTTGTATCAATCTGTGTGTATATTATCGGTACCGATAGTACTAAAACATATTGGGTTGTTTTGGATTCAGTAAGATCAATGTTTCTTTAATCATATAAAACAACCAAATGGTAGTATTTCTCTTATTATATGGATGTACGAAATGTTGACTGTGAACAAAAGGAAGTTTTATTTATTTTTGATAATATATACATTGTTAATTATATTGTTATCATCGATTATTACAACCCAGTATATATTTAAAGTTGTTTTGTCTTCTAATCAGGATGTGGTGCGTCGTATTGACGATAAACAGGTTGCAAAGATAACAAAAATTTCCCCTGATACGATTATTGAGATGTTTTCTTATGGCTGTGGTTACTGTGAAAAGTCAGAGCCGGAACTTGATAAATTTGAGAAAACGCTCCCGGCGTCGAAGAAACTTATACGAATGCATGTGAGTAACAATGGTGGGTTGGGGCGTTTTGCACCGCTTTATGCAACGCTTACCGTCATGGGGCTGGAGCCTAAATTACGTGGAGCAGCTTTTCATGCCGTGATGCAAGAGAGAAAAGATCTTGCCGACCCGACCATACGTAATCAGTGGCTTATTGCTAATGACGTAGACGTTGCCGAGTATGAAAAAACCGAGAAATCAGAGCAGGTTAAAGCACTGCTACAGCTTTCTAAACAGCTAACCGAAGTTTACGGTATTAATGGCACGCCGGAATATATCGTTGGCAAGAAGTGGGTAACGTTTACAGACAGAGAATGGCCTGCTATGGGTAAACAGCTCATGTCATTACTGATGAATGATAAACCGCTTGAAAAATAATGGATATTTTAATCCTGCGAGTATGGGCCTTATATAATCATGCATTAAATAAGTTCAACGCTCTGGTGCAGAGAGCATACAGGAAATACAGCGTTATAAAATTCCGTATGGTTCTACGAATACCTGTTCGCTATGTGTTTGCATGGGCATACATTAAGAGGTCAACAGGATTTTATGCAAAGGGATATCGATTAAGGGCATGTGTTGCAAACGCGAATCAGCGCTGCTTATTGCCGCAATCGTCGCTAAATTACACTTTGACGGCAAACAGGCGTGAGATTATTGAGTTCTATTCAACCTGGGGGCAGGATACTCAAATTCTCCAACAAATTGATTGCTGTGCAGAGGAACTCCGTAGAGCTGTCAACGAAGTAGTTGATGCGGGTACGCCATTAATACTGGCCCCTTTGCATATGATGTCCGATGTTGCGGCCGTGATAGTGGCGAGCAAAGCGAATCCCAGAAAGTCAACGGTAGTTGTTTCTTCCAACGCCAATCAGTGGAATGCGCGAGCAAGGGCACAGGGAAATATTGACGTGGACTATTGCTCTGTAGAGCAGAATACACACGGTATAGGTTTGAGTCTTGCTACGGCATGCCTTGATGTGAGCGAGGGGACGCGGGGATTGATCGTGTTTGCCGATATGGTGCCTGATTACTCAATGCGCAACATCGATAAGACTCAGGACACGTTTCTGTGCCGGATGTTTGATCGCCCAGCCTATTTACACAATGGATTAATACGTCTTTCAAAAGTGACGAAAGCCGATGTTATATTTTTTCATCTTTATTATGACCAACAAATAAAAATAAGAGTGTTGCCTGCCATAAGCTACAAGAATGTAAAAAATGAATTGCCTGGAGTGATTGAACAGGCAATCACTCAGTTTTCGCAAGATTGGTTATTATGGCATCAACATTGCCTCTATTTTATTAATGAATAATAATCACTGCATATATTATTTGCAGTCATTGTTTATCGGATAATTCATAACATGTTTGTTATGGGCTAAAAGAACATATTTCTTGGTTGAGATCAGTGAATATGTTCAATTCAAAACGTGTGTTATAACTTAAAGTAAGGATATTTTATGAAACGAATTACAATTGAACAGGCGGCAGGAATTGTTGGTGGTGATGATTGTAAGTATGTAGATGCTCATATTGAGCATAGATCGAATGGTACGAAAGCGTGTGTTGCAACCTATGTTTGTTATGATAAACACGGTGAACAGACTAGTGCGCGCCAGGAGGATATGGGTTACTACTACTGCGGAGATGCTTGGTAATAATCGGCATTTTTGCGGTTGTCATTAGCACTAATGGTACGAAAGTGTGTACAGAAAATCATGTTTTACTGATACACGCGGCAATCAGATGAGTATGCGTAGAGAACAATTTTTGCTACTAATGCCTTAGTACTCAGTGCCTGGTAATCTTAATAATAACTGCACAGCATATGTTGTGCAGTTATTATGTTCTGATAAAGAGATATGTTACTGGAATTATAAATGCTATGATTTTACTGTCTGCAGATATATTTTTCTGGAATATATAATCTTGGTGCATTTCAGTAGTGTTTTAATTAGTGTAATTAATACCCTATTTTGTTAAAACCTATCTGTTCAGGGTGCATAAAACTATGTTTAGGGGTATTAAGAATTTTTAAATGATCGTTTTTGTAACTTTTTCGTTATATCTGAGGTATTGATAAAAGGTAGATGCTGTGAAAAATGCAATCCCAGCGATGGTCATGCAAAATGAAGTCAGTGAATGTGGTCTGGCCTGCATTTCTATGCTCGCGGATTACTATGGTATTGAGGCTCCATTAGAAAAGTTGCGTCTTAAATACCCCACTTCTTTGCATGGATTCACATTGGCTCGTTTGAGCACAATTCTAAGCGAGATGGGGCTTCCAGGCGTACCCGTACAGTTTGATTATGATGAATTAGATACGCTTCCGTTACCGGCTATTTTGCATTATGGCGCCGGGCATTATGTGGTTTTAGCCTGGCGTAGCGGCAAAAATGTTTGCGTTCTGAACCCTTCCTTGGGTAAACAGCTCCTGACTTTCGATGCCTTAAAACGAGAAATAAGTGGCTTTGCCTTAATTATTGATGAACAAGAAAAATGCGTGCTTTTTGATGGCGCAAAAGCAAAAAGAAATAAAGGCTGGCTCCCTTCCTGGCTAAGCGTTAAGGCAACGTCAAACGTACCCTATATCTATATATTAATGATAACAACTTTTGTTATCTCAATGGCAGTGTTTATCATTCCTGTCATGATGAGTTCCTCACTGAATGCCTTATACAGTCAGAAGCAGGTTGAGGTATCATGGTGGCTCTATATTATTGCTTTTATCGGGATTGCAGGGATAGATCTGCTAAACGGCATTTTTTCTGCAAATGTTGTGAAACGGTTTTCTCATATCAGCAATACCTCAGGGTTCAGGCGCTTGATACATCAACCGTTACGTTACTTTCAGAAACGTAATGCGGGTGATATTTACAGTCGTTTTAGCCATTGGTGTGGGGCGTTAAGAGGTAAAATAGCGCTGGATAATACGTTACGCATCGATTGGCTCATTGCCTTACTCTCCTTCGGCGTGATGTTTTGGATTAACCCTGTTCTGTCTTTAGTGTCATTGTTCAGCATCACACTGATGGGCTTAATCAGTTTATGGGCAGCCTGGAAAGACAGAATCTATACCCAGAAAATTGAAATGCTGAGTGCCGAGCAGAATGATTTTATTATGGAAACGGTGAGTGGTATTCATACAATAAAATCTGCCGGGCTGCATGAATATCGTCAGATTGCTTTTGCAGAGCAAAATAAAAGAATGGTTCAGGCATTACGTAACTATGCAGTATATAATAAAATAAAAAGTAATCTTTACCAACTGACCAGTAATGGCGAAACCATTCTCTATATTGCTATATCACTGCCGTTGTTACAAACTGGCGAGATGCACTTTGGTACTTTTGTTTCATACGGTCTGATCAAGCAGATATACGGTAACTATATGTCAAAACTTTTTTTTACCGTATTACAGAAAAATGAAATTGGCGTTATTGATAAGCGAGCACAAGATTTTTTATTTAGCGAAGAGGCTTCGTCAGACAGTACAGATACAACTGAGCATTTCCAACGAAGTATTCGTTTCGACAATTTACGTTTTGCCTGGACTCCAGAGTGTAATGTGATCAATGGGCTTACATTAACGCTCCGTAAAGGGGAATGCGTGGCTATTATTGGTGAGTCCGGAGAGGGTAAGACCACCTTTCTGTCAATTGCTGCTGGGTTGCTGATGGCAGACAGTGGGGAGATCGCTATTGACGATGTGGTGCAATCACCGGGTCAATGGGCGAGCATGGCCTTTATGAACAGCACCGATCATATTCTTTTGCAAGGTAGTGTGCGGGACAACATTACACTATTCAGGAGCGATTACACCATTAATGAAGATCGTCAGATTCGGCATATACTCGATGCGCTGGGTATTGCCGATGTGATTGAACATCTTCCCGGCGGACTCAATGCACGGATCCGGGAGGGCAATAGCGGACTGTCGGCTGGGCAACACCAGCGATTGCTGCTTGCGCGGGCTCTCTATTGTAACCATGAACTGGTTATCCTTGATGAACCAACTGCCAATCTGGATGCGGCTGCGGCGCAGCAAACGATGACGGCGATCGTTGAACACTGCAGGCAGTATAATAAAACGCTTATTACCGTAACGCATAATCCTGCTTTACTTGGCGCATTTGACGCGGTTTATCAATTCTCCCATGGGCGTTTATCGAGAGAAGGCTACGCTCATGAGCAGTAAGGTGAAAGCACTCTGCCTTAGCGCAGTACTGATTGTCGTTGGCTTTGGCGTCTATCTTACTGTGATGAACAGCCACGAGGTTCCTGTTCAGGATTTTGCGGCGCAGCCGGTTATTCGCGGCGATATTAAAGAAACAGTGATGCTAACCGGCATAGTTAAACCCTTTCGCAAAGTGAAAGTGGGAGCGCAAGTCACCGGGCAGTTAAAGCGGCTCTATGTGCAGGACGGGCAGCATGTTAAACAGGGCGAATTGTTAGCGGAGATCGATCCTTCTATTCAGGAAGCCGATCTTAAAAAAGCCGAAGCGAGTTTATCTCGTGCTCTGGCACAGCAGGAGGCGGCAAAGGTATTGCTTTGGCAGTATCAGGCGGAATATAGCCGCCAGCAAAACATGAAACGCGATAACGCAACGCCTGAGAAAACGCTTGAACAGGCAAAAAGCCAGTATGAATCGCAGATCCAGCAGACACGAATTGAAGAAGCTAGCGTGGTTCAGGCGCAAATGGAAGTTGAAAGCGCTAAAACCAATCTCAGCTATACAAAAATTCATGCACCGATGGATGGTGAAGTGCTGGCTATTGTAACAGAAGAGGGGCAAACCATCGTTTCTTCTCAAACAGCAACCACCATTCTTATTCTTGCTGATTTGAGTAAAGTTAGCGTGGGTGTGAATATTCCCGAAGTGGATATTTTAAAGATCCACACAGGACAACCACTCTCGTTTTATACTCTTGCTGATGCCAAAAAAGAGTGGCAGGGAAAAATGGGGAAAATTCAAAGTTCTCCCGATGATATAAATAAAGAGGACGATCCATCTGCAAGCTCGTCTGGGAAAAATAATCCAGTTTATTACACGGGCACATTTGAAGTCGATAATGCGTGTCGGTGCTTTAAAACCTCAATGACGGCTAACGTTTTTGTCACCAGCGCGGAGGCGAAAAATGTATTGCTGGTGCCACTGTCTGCTCTTTCAACAATCGAATCATCTGGAAAAGATTATGTCAGAAAAAAGGTCAACGACCAGATTATAGACACCCCAGTAACGGTGGGGCTGCAAAATGAGAGCTACGCAGAAATAACGTCCGGACTTTCGGAGAAGGATCTGGTAATTGTTAAAAGGTCAGGGAAAGACGGTGATGATTAATGATTTACCTGCCGCTATCTGTCTTAAAAACATCCGCAAAGAGTACATTATTAATAATGTTGCTAATACGGTACTGGCAGATATTAATTTAACCATTCATCAGGGCGAAATGGTGGCAATTGTTGGTCCGTCAGGTTCAGGTAAATCCACGTTGATGAATATTATTGGCTGCCTGGATAAACCTGACGCGGGCCAGTTGACTTTATTTGACAGGGATACCGCTGAAATTAGTCATGATCGTCTCGCTGAGTGTCGTCAAAAATATATCGGTTTTATTTTTCAACGTTATCAGTTGTTGCCCTGGCTTAGTGTCATAGATAACGTGATGATGCCCGCTCGTTATACTACACAAATACATCAGCAGGCGCTGATTCGAGCGCGCACGCTAATGGCTCGTCTGGGTATGGCTGACAAGCTTAGCTATTTGCCTAACCAGTTATCCGGGGGGCAGCAGCAGCGTACAGGGATTGCCCGTGCGTTGATGAACGGCGCGCCGATTATTCTGGCGGATGAGCCTACCGGAGCTCTGGACCGACAAAATGGCCAGGAGGTGATGGCCTTACTAAAAGAGCTGCACCGTGAGGGCCATACTATCGTGATAGTGACTCACGATGCGGAAATTGCCGCCCAGACCCAGCGTCAGATCCATCTGGAAGATGGCAAAATCGTTTACCAGCATACAGCAGACATGCCTGATGTCTGTTTGCCCACGCTTCTAACGCAGGTGCAGTGCGCCCGTTTCCGCTTACGTGACGCTATCTATACCGCCTGGCTTGCCTTGATGGGGCATCGCGTTCGCGCTTTCCTTTCTATGCTTGGCATTATTATCGGCATTATGTCAGTCGTTAATACGGTTGCCATCGGTGAGGGGGCCCGGCAAAAAGTCCTTAATGATATTGCGCGTCTGGGGGCGCATAAAATTGAGATTCAGCCAGGCGTTGATGTTCGCGGCAATCCGCTTTATGGAGTACTGAGCGCTGACGACTTGCGCTATCTCAAAAGTTTGCCATTCGTGACAGAGGTTTCGGCTTTTGTCAACCAACATATGGCCGTAGCCAGTCAGAAAAAAACAGGAGTGATGGGCATTCGTGGTGTTGGCCGGGAGTGGTTCGCGCTGAATAACCAACATATTCTTAGTGGAAATCTTTTTTCTCTGCGTGAGCAATCGTCTGCCGCACAGACTGTCATTATTGATGAGATCGCCCGCCAGAAACTCTTCCCCGAGGCATCGGGGGACGTTATAGGGCAGCTCGTTAATATCGGTGGCTCGCTGTGGCGTGTCACTGGTCTGGTGAGTAATGGTCTTTTCACGGGAGAAGGACAACTTTATGTCCCGTTTACCTCATTTATGGAGCGTATCTCTCCATCCGCTACAGTAAGCCAGATAGATGTTCGCATAGCTGAAAACGTTGATGAAACGGATGCCGCCAGACAAATCTCTGTGGCGATGAAGGCCCGACATGGTGCCGGTAGTGTTCAAGTGAAAACCAATCAGCAAGTGTTGAAAGCGGTAAGCAACGCCTCGCAGTCTCTTAATCTGTTAATCACCGCGATTGCCTGTATCTCTCTGTTCGTTGGCGGTATAGGTGTAATGAACGTTATGTTGGTCTCTGTTTCTGAGCGTACCCGTGAAATTGGTATACGTCTGGCTGTCGGAGCCACCCGACACGATATTCTGCGCCAGTTTCTCACCGAGTCGGTGGTTATTTGCCTGCTTGGCGGGTCACTGGGAGTACTCCTGTCGTTATTGACGTCACTGGTGATTGGGATGTTTGCCACCACTATCGTCATGAAGATCGGAGTGACACCGGTTCTGGGCGCATTTGCGATCTCGACCTTAACCGGATTGGTATTCGGATTTTTCCCCGCCCGTAATGCTGCCAAGCTAAATCCTGTAGAGGCGATAGCAAGAGAATGAAATTTTGTTTCTTGATTCTCGTGTTTTTACTGACTGGCTGCACCCAACCTGAATCGTCGTCATTAAATAACGCTAAAGGGGAATGGTTAAGCACGATAAGCGGCAGAAGCGTAATGGCGCGTGCAACGCGCGTCACGGATCATTTTAACGATCCACAATTGACGCAATTGGTTAGTGATGTGCTGGTTAACAATAATGATCTGGCCGTGGCTGGATTCCATCTACAGCAGGCGTGGCTGGCTGCTGGGTTAATTGATGAAACACGCTTTCCTGGCCTGTCCGCCTCAAGTGGCGCTACGAATAGTCAACAGCTCAAGCCCAAACAACCTTCCACGGAAAGTTGGCAAAGTGACGCCTCGCTGAGCTGGGAGGTTGATTTGTGGGGTAAGGTTGCTCGCCAGCATGATCAAAGCATCTGGCAGGCGCAGGCCAGCGATTCGGATCGTTTGGCGACAGCGCTGTCATTAATCAAGACCACAGCGGAACTGTACTGGTCGATTGCATTAAGTAATGCGCAATTGAAAAACTATGAGTCGCAACTGGTTATCAGTGAGCAATTGAAACAGCTGGTGGAAAGTCAGTATCAGGCAGGTGCAGTTTCGGCGAGCGATCGTTTTCGCGCGGAACAGAGCATTTTACAGATGAGGCTTTCTTATGACGCGCTGGTGGCAAAACGCGACAAAGACAGGCATGCGTTGGCTATTTTATTTGACAGCAGTCCGCGCAAACAACGCCCGGAAAAACTTTATTTACCCAATGCCGGCACCACGCCCGGACCAAAAGCAATTCCTGTAAGCGCATTATCTGAACGACCAGATGTGCGCAGCGCAGAGATGCAACTGCGGGCGGCGCTGGCAGGTTCTGATGTCGCCAGACTCAATTTTTATCCCACCCTCTCCGTGAGTGGCACTGTCGGAGCGGCAAACGCGGTGTTTTCACAATGGTTTGCTCATCCGTCTCGTAGCGTGTCGGCAAACCTGGCGCTCCCTTTTCTGCAATGGGATGCCATCATGCTGACCATTGAGCACGCTGATCTGGATGTAAAAGCGGCAGAGGCTGATTTTCGCACGAAGGTCTGGAAAGCGCTCTCTGAAACAGAGGATGCTCTCACCGAGAGCCAACATGCTTTAGCGCAATATGAGATGCACAGCCATAACCTCCGGTTAAGCCAGGCATTGTGGCAGCAGGAAAAAATCCGCTTTATACAAGGCGATTCAAGCCTCAAGGATGTTTTGGATGCAGAAAGCAGCTGGCTTCAGGCTGAGAATGATATTCAGAATGTGAACTACGACTATCTTTCAGGGATTATGAAGCTGTGGCTCACGTTTGATAGTAATAAAACCGGCGTGCCGGTACCGCAAAAAAGTGAGGGAACATGAAGACACAATATCGTAGAGTTGTCATAACAGGACAGGGTGCGATCACCAGCCTGGGGAAAAGCGTTGATGAGTGTTGGCAAGCCATCATGGATTATCGGCTGGGATACAAACACCGCTCGCTGGAATGCGCTGGGATCAAATCGGCGTTTTACGGTGAAATAGAAGACGAGCCCAGTATTCGATTTGTGCCGCCGGGTATCCGCAGACGGTTACCGCGCTTTGCGCGTTTAGCGATGTTTGCTGCTAAAGAAGCTATTGAACAGGCATATGGTGATCGGGCTATCAAGGATTGTTATGATCCCTGTCGCTGCGGGGTGATTATTGGCACCGGTTGGGCCGGCCAGGATGAATCGATTCAAAATCATGACCAATATCGTGATACAGGCTTGGGTTCAACCTTTGGCTGTATTTTTTCTATGCCAAATGTTGCTACGGCTGCCTGTAGTCAATTTTGGGGCCTGCGTGGGTATCAAAATACACCAATCGCTGCTTGTGCAACGGGTACGATAGCTATTGGTGATGCTTTCGAGGCTATTCGTTCCGGGCGGGCGGATATGATGCTGGCGGGCAGCGGAGAGTCATTACGCAGTCATACCTCAATCTGGAATATTGATGTATTACGTGCCCTGACGCGTGAGCAGGATGATATTACAAAAGCTTGCTGCCCATTTAGTAAAGATCGCAACGGCTTTGTATTATCAGAAGGTGCCGCGGTCCTTTGCCTTGAAGAGCGTGAATCTGCGATTGCCAGAGGAGCTACAATATTGGGAGAAATTACCGGTTACGGCAATTTCTCGGATGCCACTGATTTTACGGCTCCGGCAGAGGATAAAATCGCGCGGGTTAAAACTATTGACTATGCGCTCCGTCAGGCAGGAATTGAGGCTTCCATGCTGGATTATATTAACGCGCATGGCACCTCTACACCGCTCAATGATAAAAATGAATGCGAAGCCATTAAAATCGCTCTGGGTGACACGGCGTTTTCTATTCCTGTTTCCAGTACCAAATCTTATTCTGGTCATTTAATCGCCGCAGCAGGTAGTTTTGAGACCATTATTTGCCTACAGGCAATGCATCATCACAGGATTCCAGCCACGCATCATCTTTATAACCCCGATCCCGACTGCGATTTAGATTTTGTCGCTCAGGGACACCGACAGGCAGATATTCACCATGCGTTGAATTTAAGTTTTGGCTTCGGTGGCGCGAATGCGGCGTTGGTTATTTCTCGTGGAGAAGTCTGATGCTGCGATGGAGCGCTGAGGATGCCCGCCAGTGGGCCATCTTTTCAGGGGATGAAAACCCGATACATTTTGACAACGATGCCGCAATAACGACTGGCGCGAATGGCATTACGGTACATGGGATGAGGTCGATGTGGCATCTCAAACAAGCCCTTGCCGAAATGTCGCCACTTTCTTCAGAAGAAGAAGGTGTACATTGCGCAATTCGGTTGCGTAGTCCAATCCTTATTGAACGTGATTATTGTTTGAAGATGAAGTCGGGGGCTGACTGCGCGCGTGGCGAGATTATTGACGCCAACAGCTCTGCTGTTTGCTTTTCGGGAAAATTATCAAAAAGCCCGCGACCCGTGTTTGATGAAGCAGGGTTAGCTCCCCGTCTGATCCTCGGGCGTTTACAAAAAAGCTCTTATCCACTTCCTGGTTATGACTGGTGTTTTCTGGATGCGCTTTTATTCAGGATGATTGTTGATGCCCCTGAATCCATGGAAGTCGTGCATAGAGTTTTACCTGAACTCCCCGCAAAAACGTTAGGCGACGTTTTTGTTCAATTGCCGATCGTGCAAACACATCACGATGTTTGGTTGCCGGAATATTTATTGCGTCAAACCTGGGGTGAGCAAGATATCGAAGGCGCGATCCTGCCTTCGCTGGTCATGGGCGATCGCCAGAGCGGGTTTATTTTACAAATGAGCGCTGCGTGCTTACAGCAGCAAAAATTAATCATGTCGACGACGGTGACATTAAAAATTTGGCCTTTAGTAAATAGAAACGGATGAGGGAACATAAATGAGCAATTTTCAGGATGTCTGGACAAATATTGTTAATTTAATTGCCGATGTGAAGGATGTTGCTGTGGATGATCTGTCTGCAGAAACGATGTTGCGAACTCTGGAGCTGGATAGTCTCGATTATGTTGAGATGATGGTCGCCATTAAACGTAACTATGGTATTACGCTGGAAGCCGAGCTGTTTATTAATAATCCCGATATTACTCTCGCTGCGCTGTGTCAGCATATTTGTGAGCAACTGGGGTAAGTATGAGTCAGCCATGGATTTTGGTTACTGGCGGTAGCAGGGGCATTGGCAAAGCGCTGGTGCTATCGCTATCCGAGCGTTGGCGCGTGGTTTTCACCTGGAGAAATAACGAAATTGCTGCCTCAGAAGTCGTGGATCACTGCCGCAGGCAAGGGCGACTGGTTGAGGCGATTCAGTGTGATGGCACCAATGAGGAACAGGTTCACCAAACGGCAACGCGGTTACTTGAACAATACGGCGCCCCTTATGGCATTGTGCATAATGCGGGTGTTCCGATGGATGCTTTACACATTCATCAAACGGCAGAGCGCTGGCGAAAGGTTATGGATACGAATCTGAATGCGCTTTTTTATTGGCATCAGAAGCTGCTGCCAGCCATGTTTGAGATGAATTCGGGGTCTATAGTATTCATTACCTCGGTGTCTGGCGCTGTTAGAGGAAATTCGGGGCAAACGGCATACAGTGCCAGCAAAGCGGCAATGGTAGGATTGTGCCGATCGTTGGCGCTTGAAGTCGGGCGGTTTGGCATTCGGGTTAACTGTATCGCACCGGGGATTATTGACAGTGAATTGCTTAACGCTATTCCAACAGATAAGCTTAAAGCCCTTTCCCGTCAAATCCCTCTAAGACGTATTGGTCAACCTGCTGATGTAGTATCGTCTGTGCGATTTTTCTTGAATGAAGAGAGTCAATGGATTACCGGCCAATGTTTAGTGGTTGATGGTGGAATAAGCGTGTAGATTACCAGGCCTGCCTGGTACCAGGCAGGTTTCTAACAATAAGGACTCGCAATGAATTCCACAATTTTGCTGGCTCTCGCCTTGGTTTTGGTGCTGGAAGGCCTGGGTCCTATGCTTTATCCCAGCGCATGGAAGAAAATGATCTCCGCGATGGCGCAACTTCCCGAAAATACTTTGCGTCGTTTTGGTGGAGGTCTTGTGGTCGCGGGCGTTGTGGTCTACTACATGTTGAGGAAAACGATTGGCTGATCAATAAGTAGCCTAATTTGCGGATTTTAGCATGCAAAAAGTGCTGTATATCTGAAAAAGCGGTGGTAGAATCCATTTTTAAGCAAACGGTGATTTTGAAAAATGGGTAACAACGTCGTCGTACTGGGCACCCAATGGGGTGACGAAGGTAAAGGGAAGATCGTCGATCTTCTGACTGAACGGGCTAAATATGTTGTGCGCTACCAGGGTGGTCACAACGCAGGCCATACTCTCGTAATCAACGGTGAAAAAACCGTCCTCCATCTTATTCCATCAGGTATTCTTCGCGAGAATGTCATCAGCATCATCGGTAACGGTGTTGTACTGTCTCCGTCCGCGCTGATGAAAGAAATGAAAGGGCTGGAAGATCGTGGTATCCCGGTTCGCGAGCGCCTGCTGCTGTCTGAAGCGTGTCCGCTGATCCTTGATTATCACGTTGCGTTGGATAACGCTCGTGAGAAAGCGCGTGGCGAGAAAGCGATCGGTACTACCGGTCGTGGTATCGGTCCGGCTTATGAAGACAAAGTGGCTCGTCGCGGTCTGCGCGTTGGCGATCTGTTTGATAAAGCAACCTTCGCTGAAAAACTGAAAGAAGTGATGGAATATCACAACTTCCAGTTGGTGAATTTTTATAAAGTCGAAGCCGTTGACTACCAGAAAGTGCTGGATGATGTGATGGCGATTGCCGACATCCTGACCTCTATGGTTGTTGATGTTTCCGATCTGCTGGACCAGGCGCGTAAGCGTGGCGATTTCGTCATGTTCGAAGGCGCGCAGGGTACGCTGCTGGATATCGATCACGGTACCTATCCGTACGTAACCTCCTCCAACACCACTGCGGGTGGCGTGGCGACCGGCTCCGGCCTGGGTCCACGTTATGTGGATTACGTTCTGGGCATCATCAAAGCTTACTCTACTCGTGTCGGCGCAGGTCCGTTCCCGACTGAGCTGTTTGATGACGTTGGTGAGTTCCTGTGCAAACAAGGTAACGAGTATGGCGCAACCACCGGCCGTCGTCGTCGTACCGGTTGGCTGGACTCCGTTGCCGTACGTCGTGCAGTACAGATTAACTCCCTGTCTGGCTTCTGCCTGACCAAACTGGACGTGCTGGACGGTTTGAAAGAGGTGAAAATCTGTGTCGCTTACCGTATGCCGGATGGCCGTGAAGTTACAACGACTCCGCTGGCGGCTGACGACTGGAAAGGTATCGAGCCGATTTACGAAACCATGCCAGGCTGGTCTGAATCCACCTTTGGCGTGAAGGAACGTAGCGGTCTGCCGCAGGCAGCACTGAACTACATCAAGCGTATTGAAGAACTGACCGGTGTGCCGATTGATATTATCTCAACTGGCCCAGACCGTACTGAAACCATGATCCTGCGCGACCCGTTCGACGCATAATTCTGGTTATGGCGTAGCGTCGGATGGCGCTGCGCTTGCACTCTCTTAGGCCGGATGAGGCGTTTTGCATCAGAATCCGGCTTAAAATCACGTAAGTTCCTCGCTTTTTTCCTTCCCGAACTGAAATAAATTAGCGACCTGGCTGGTGGCTGGTTTATCATCAATATAATTAATACCACCAGGTTTATCCGTTTTATCCCTTTTCCTGAGGTTGATGTGCAGTTAACAAGTTTCACCGATTACGGATTACGTGCGCTAATCTACATGGCGTCACTTCCCGAAGGACGTATGACCAGTATTTCTGAGGTGACAGAAGTCTACGGCGTGTCCCGTAATCATATGGTCAAAATAATCAATCAACTTAGCCGGGCGGGCTTTGTTACTGCTATTCGAGGAAAAAATGGCGGTATCCGCCTGGGTAAACCCGCTAAGGATATTTGTATTGGTGATGTGGTTCGCGAGCTGGAACCCTTATCGCTGGTCAACTGTAGCAGCGAGTTTTGCCACATAACCCCTGCCTGCCGACTCAAACAGGCGCTTTCTAAAGCAGTGCAAAGTTTTCTCACGGAACTGGACAACTACACACTTGCTGATTTGGTTGAAGAAAATCAACCGCTTTATAAATTATTGCTGGTGGAGTGACGAAAATCTTCATCAGAGATGACAACGGAGGAACCGAGATGTCACAAGATCCTTTCCAGGAACGCGAAGCTGAAAAATACGCGAACCCTATCCCGAGCCGGGAATTTATCCTCGAACATTTAACTAAACGTGAAAAACCGGCCAACCGCGATGAGCTGGCCGCTGAACTCAACATTGAAGGTGAAGAACAGCAAGAAGCGCTGCGTCGTCGCCTGCGCGCGATGGAGCGTGACGGGCAACTGGTCTTCACTCGTCGTCAGTGCTACGCGCTGCCGGAACGTCTTGACCTGCTGAAAGGTACCGTTATTGGCCACCGTGATGGCTACGGCTTTCTGCGCGTCGAAGGCCGCAAAGATGACCTGTACCTGTCCAGCGAGCAGATGAAAACCTGCATTCATGGCGATCAGGTGCTGGCGCAGCCGCTGGGCGCGGACCGTAAAGGTCGTCGCGAAGCGCGTATTGTGCGCGTACTGGTGCCGAAAACCAGCCAGATTGTCGGCCGCTACTTCACCGACGCTGGGGTCGGGTTTGTCGTCCCGGACGACAGCCGCCTGAGCTTCGATATCCTTATTCCGCCGGAACAGGTGATGGGGGCTCGTATGGGCTTTGTGGTCGTGGTTGAGCTGACCCAGCGTCCAACCCGTCGCACCAAAGCGGTGGGTAAAATCGTTGAAGTATTGGGCGACAACATGGGCACCAGCATGGCTGTTGATATGGCCCTGCGTACCCACGAAATCCCGTATATCTGGCCACAGGCAGTCGAAAAACAGGTCGCCGGACTGAAAGAAGAAGTGCCGGAAGAAGCGAAAGTTGGACGTGTCGATCTACGCGATCTCCCGCTGGTCACTATTGATGGCGAAGATGCGCGTGACTTCGACGATGCGGTTTACTGCGAGAAGAAACGCGGCGGTGGCTGGCGTTTATGGGTGGCGATTGCTGACGTAAGCTATTACGTTCGTCCGCCGACTCCGCTGGATCAGGAAGCGCGCAGCCGTGGCACGTCTGTCTACTTCCCGTCGCAGGTTGTCCCGATGCTACCGGAAGTGCTGTCTAACGGATTGTGTTCGCTGAACCCGCAGGTAGATCGCCTGTGTATGGTATGCGAAATGACAATTTCGTCGAAAGGTCGGTTAACCGGCTTTAAATTCTACGAAGCGGTAATGAGTTCCCATGCGCGTCTGACCTACACCAAAGTCTGGCATATGCTGCAAGGCGATCAGGAACTGCGCGAGCAGTATGCGCCGTTAGTGAAACACATTGAAGAGCTGCATAATCTCTACAAAGTGCTGGATAAAGCCCGGGAAGAACGCGGCGGCATCTCGTTTGAAAGTGAAGAAGCGAAGTTTATCTTCAACGCTGAACGTCGTATCGAACGTATCGAGCAGACGCAGCGTAACGACGCGCACAAGCTGATTGAAGAGTGCATGATCATGGCGAACATCTCAGCGGCGCGATTCGTTGAGAAAGCCAAAGAGCCAGCGTTGTTCCGTATTCACGATAAGCCGACGACCGAAGCGATTACCTCCTTCCGTTCCGTACTGGCGGAACTGGGGCTGGAACTGCCTGGCGGCAATAAACCCGAGCCGCGTGATTACGCTGAACTGCTGGAGTCGATTGCCGACCGTCCTGACGCGGAAATGCTGCAAACTATGCTGCTGCGCTCGATGAAGCAGGCGATTTACGATCCGGAAAACCGGGGCCACTTTGGTCTGGCGCTGCAATCTTATGCGCACTTTACCTCGCCGATCCGTCGTTACCCGGATCTCTCTTTGCACCGTGCAATTAAATATTTACTGGCGCAGGAGCAGGGCCATAAAGGTAACACCACGGAAACGGGTGGCTACCATTATTCGATGGAAGAGATGCTGCAACTGGGCCAGCACTGTTCAATGGCCGAACGCCGTGCTGACGAAGCCACACGCGACGTCTCTGACTGGCTGAAGTGTGACTTCATGCTGGATCAGGTGGGTAACGTCTTTAAAGGCGTAATTGCCAGCGTGACCGGGTTTGGCTTCTTTGTCCGTCTTGATGAACTGTTTATCGACGGTCTGGTGCATGTTTCCTCCCTGGATAACGACTACTATCGCTTTGACCAGGTTGGGCAGCGCCTGACAGGTGAATCAAGCGGTCAGATGTATCGCCTGGGCGACCGCGTGGAAGTTCGCGTGGAAGCGGTCAACATGGACGAGCGTAAAATCGATTTCAGTTTGATCTCCAGCGAACGTGCGCCGCGCAATGAGGGCAAAACCGCACGTGAAAAAGCCAAAAAAGGCGATGCAGGTAAAAATACCGGTAAACGTCGTCAAATGGGTAAAAAGGTGAATTTCGAGCCGGACAGCGCTTTCCGCGGCGAGAAGAAAGGCAGAGCCAAACCTCAGGCGGATAAAAAAACGGCTGAGAAGAAAGGTGATAAAAAAGCGAAAAAGCCATCGGCAAAAACGCTTAAAATCGCTGCCGCCACCAAAGCTAAACGCGCGGCGAAAAAGAACGTCGCACAATAACAGCCATAAACTGTAAGTCGGGCAACTGTCATGTTGCCCGGCGTTACGCACAAACTATTAACGAGTACATTCATGAGTGAAATGATTTACGGCATCCACGCGGTGCAGGCTCTGCTGGAACGTGCGCCTGAGCGCTTCCAGGACGTCTTTATTCTCAAAGGCCGTGAAGATAAACGCCTGCTGCCGCTGATCCATGCCCTGGAAGCGCAGGGCGTTGTCATTCAGTTGGCTAACCGCCAGTTCCTGGATGAGAAAAGCGAGGGTGCGGTACATCAAGGGATTATTGCGCGCGTGAAGCCGGGTCGTCAGTATCAGGAGAACGATCTGCCGGATCTGATTGCCGCGCTCGATCAGCCGTTCTTTTTGATCCTCGATGGCGTCACCGATCCGCATAACCTGGGCGCATGCCTGCGTAGCGCGGATGCCGCTGGTGTACATGCGGTTATCGTACCGAAGGATCGCTCTGCACAGTTGAATGCGACGGCGAAAAAAGTGGCCTGTGGCGCAGCAGAAAGCGTGCCGCTGATCCGCGTAACTAACCTGGCGCGCACGATGCGTATGCTGCAGGAAGAGAATATCTGGATCGTCGGCACCGCTGGCGAAGCCGACCATACTCTCTATCAGAGCAAAATGACCGGACGTCTGGCGCTGGTCATGGGGGCGGAAGGTGAAGGTATGCGTCGTCTGACCCGCGAACATTGTGACGAACTGATCAGTATCCCGATGGCAGGGAGCGTTTCGTCGCTAAACGTTTCAGTCGCGACCGGCATCTGCCTGTTTGAGGCCGTTCGTCAGCGCGGCTAATTCATTCTCAATTTCTCTCAAGCCATCCTCTGGGATGGCTTTTTTGTGACCTTCATCCCAGGCACTCTCTTGTCTGGCTGGCCATACTTAATGGCGCAGCCGTTGAAGGAGGGAGACACAATGCACTGGCAAACGCATACCGTTTTTAACCAACCTGTACCGCTCAATAACAGTAACTTATACCTGTCCGATGGCGCCCTGTGTGAAGCGGTTATCCGCGAAGGAGCGGGCTGGGACAGCGATCTGTTGGCGAGTATTGGCCAGCAGCTAGGCACCGCGGAGTCGCTCGAACTGGGTCGCCTGGCAAATGCTTTTCCACCCGAACTTTTGCGTTACGACCCGCAGGGGCAGCGACTGGACGATGTGCGTTTCCATCCTGCCTGGCATTTGCTGATGCAGGGACTGTGCGCCAACCGCGTGCATAACCTTGCTTGGGAAGACGAAGCGCGGCAGGGAACATTTGTTGCCCGTGCGGCGCGTTTCATGCTGCATGCGCAGGTGGAGGCAGGCACTTTGTGTCCGGTGACCATGACCTTTGCCGCCACGCCGTTGTTACTGCAGATGCTACCTTCACAATTTCACGACTGGTTTACGCCGTTGCTAAGCGACCGTTATGACTCGCATTTACTGCCGGGTGGGCAAAAGCGTGGGCTGCTGATTGGCATGGGAATGACCGAGAAACAGGGGGGTTCAGATGTGCTGAGCAATACCACCCAGGCGGAACGCCTCGCAGACGGCTCGTATCGGTTGGTGGGACATAAGTGGTTTTTCTCCGTGCCGCAAAGTGATGCTCATTTGGTGCTGGCACAGGCAAAAGGAGGATTATCCTGCTTTTTTGTACCGCGATTTTTACCCGATGGACGGCGTAATGCCATCCGTCTGGAACGCCTGAAAGATAAGTTAGGCAATCGCTCCAATGCCAGCTGTGAGGTTGAGTTCCAGGATGCCATTGGCTGGTTGCTGGGCGAAGAAGGTGAAGGTATACGCCATATCCTGAAAATGGGCGGTATGACGCGTTTTGACTGCGCGCTCGGCAGCCATAGCATGATGCGACGTGCCTTTTCCGTGGCGATTTATCATGCGCACCAACGACAGGTATTTGGCAAGCCATTGATTGAACAGCCGATGATGCGCCAGGTCTTAAGCCGAATGGCGCTCCAGTTGGAAGGCCAGACCGCGTTACTGTTTCGGCTGGCACGGGCCTGGGACCGCCGCGCTGATGCCAAAGAAGCGCTGTGGGCTCGGTTGTTTACGCCAGCGGCGAAATATTCTGTCTGCAAAAGCGGGATGCCGTTTGTCGCTGAGGCGATGGAAGTATTGGGTGGAGCTGGCTATTGCGAGGAGAGTGAGTTGCCGCGTCTGTACCGTGAGATGCCGGTAAACAGTATCTGGGAAGGCTCCGGCAACATTATGTGCCTTGATGTATTGCGGGTGCTGACAAAACAACCCGGTATTTACGATATGCTCAGCGAAGCCTTTGCCGAGGTCAAAGGACAGGATCGTCATTACGATCGGATGGTTCGTCAGTTGCAGCAACACCTGCGTAAACCCAGTGAAGAATTGGGCCGGGAGATTACGCAGCAGCTTTTCCTGCTCGGTTGCGGGGCGCAAATGTTGCGTTATGCCTCTCCGCCAGTGGCGCAGGCCTGGTGTCAGATGATGTTGGATACGCGTGGTGGACGACGAGTGTCTGAACAGGTACAGAACGATCTGTTGCTACGGGCAACGGGAGGAGTAGGGTAATAATATGCCTGATGGCGACGCTGGCGCGTCTTATCATGATGCCTACGTTAACGTAGGCCGGATAAGTTTACGCCATCCGGCATTCTGTTACGCATAGAGTATGGCCTGGACGCGCCAGTTATCGGGGTGCTGATCTTCATACATTTGAATGATCCGATACCATGAGGCGCCTTGTTCATCCGCTTTTAACGCAACGACGCGTTCTACATCCTGCGGATTTCCTGCAATGTTACTGACGGATATCAGCCCTATTTCGTTCAGGCCGGTAACACAGTCAGCACTGGCGAACTCGGCAGACTGCGCCGTAGTACCTACCAGTCCGGTAGAAAGCAGCAGTGAGGATAAGGCTAGTGATTGTTTCATCGTCAGCTCCATTATTCGTACCCCTACACACGGCAGGGCATTCCATCGCGATAATAAACCTCAAGCTTCCTGCTGTTGGTTTATTGTGCACAGGTAAACGCATAGGGGCGCAAAGCAATGTAAAGCTGACTAAATTTCAAGCCAATGTTATTTACGATACAAAATCGCTTGTGAATACCATTGGCCTGTCACAATGGTCTCATCGACTAATAAGACCACATAATAATCAGCTTTTGCCGCGACGGCTTTGTCGCGGATTTCAGCCAGCGCATCATCCGGTGAGCCTCTTACCAGTGCGCTGACCGTCCCTATTCGCTGTAACCCATTACTCTGGTTACGGCGGATCTCCTGCGGGTGGTCGGCAACGGGCGGTGCGGGTTGCGGCGTTCCCTGTAGCACGCTACAGGCGCTTAAAAATAAAACCAACAACAAAGAGGCAAACCGACGCATAACTCTATCTCGTTTCCTGATAGCCATAGTGTAGTGCCTTATTAATTTCGCTTTAGGGGAATGTTCCCGAATTGTTATCTCTCACGCGATTTTCGAATGAAAATGTTGCGAAAGCGTAACCCAGTTCTCAACATTATGAATCATTGTCGAACACATTCGCTTGCGTTAAGTATTGCTGCATGGCATACCAGAAAGAAAGAGGCGACAAATGATCGAAATTGAAACACGACAGTTGGCGGGTATCCCTGTTCTGCACGCCGTTCCGGCCGGCAAACGCGACTGTTCACTCCCCTGTATTATTTTTTATCACGGATTTACATCTTCCAGCCTGGTCTACAGCTATTTTGCCGTTGCTCTGGCTCAGACCGGATTCCGGGTAGTGATGCCAGATGCGCCAGACCATGGTGCCCGCTTCAAGGGTGACGCACAGGGGCGGATATACCGCTTTTGGCACATATTGCAGCAAAACATGCAGGAGTTTTCGACGTTACGTGCGGCGCTGGTAGCAGAAAATTGGTTGTCAGATGAACGGCTTGCCGTAGGCGGGGCGTCAATGGGGGGAATGACGGCCCTGGGCATTATGGCCCGCTATCCCGAGGTTAAATGTGTAGCCAGCCTGATGGGTTCGGGCTACTTTACCCGGCTTGCGCAGACGCTTTTTCCGCCTTTATTGGTCCAGGCACCAATACAGCAGGCTGAGTTTGATGCCCTCATCGCGCCGCTGGCCGAATGGGAAGTGACGCACCAGTTGCCACGCCTGGCCGACAGGCCGTTGCTGCTATGGCACGGGCAGGAAGATGATGTGGTACCGGCCGTTGAAACCTTCCGCTTACAGCAGGCGCTGATTCAGGCCGGTCTGGACAATAATTTGACCTGCCTGTGGGAAGCAGGCGTACGCCACCGCATTACGCCAGAAGCGCTGGCTGCGACGGTGACGTTTTTCCGCCAGCACCTTTAAACGCGCATAATGCTCACGCCCTGAGCTTCGAGCTGTTGCAGGATCTCAGGGTTCGCATTTTTGCCGGTAATCAGCATATCGATTTGATCGGCGCGGCTGAACAGCATCCCCGCGCGTTCACCGACCTTACTGCTATCGACCAACACCACCAGTTTGCCCACCACGTTAAGCATCTTCTGCTCCGCCATCGCGGTCAGCATATCGGTTTTATACAGTCCATCTGCGGTCAACCCTTTGCCGCTGGTGAACATCCAGTGCCCGGCATACAGGCTATTTTCACTACCTTGCGGGCTAAGCGTGATGGATTGGCTTTTGTTGTATTGCCCTCCCATGATGATCACGCTCTCATGCTCCTGGTCGATCAAATAGTTCGCCAGCGGCAGATAATTAGTGATGATCTGCACTGGCTTGCCGCACATTTCACGTCCGAGCAGGAAGGCGGTCGAGCCGCAGTTGATCACCACGCTTTCACCCGCATTCACCAGTTGGGATGCGGCCTTGGCAATACGAACTTTTTCATCGTGGTTCTGTGCCTGGTGCAGATTCATTGGCGTCCAGCGCGGGCGCTGCTGAGTGATGGCTTCTGCGCCGTTGCGAACTTTCTTGAGTTTGCCGCTTTCGTCGAGTTTGTTGATATCCCGGCGGGCTGTGGCGGGTGAAATACCCAGGCGCTCAATTACGTTCTCAACGGTAACAAAGCCCAACTGCGCCAGCATATCCAGCAATATTTGATGTCTTTGTGCTTCAGTCATGAGCTATTCCGATACAAATTGATTTGAAAAGATGATATTTGAAATAGCCTGGAAATACTAAAGTAAATGGGAAAAAATGCCGGGTTAGGCCCGGCATTTGGTGTGGATCACAAGAAGGATTTAAACGGTAGATCCGGTTCAATCGTGAAACAATCATCAAAGCCGCGTGGATAGTGGTATTCAAAGTTATCTTTATCCAGCGGCCAGGTGAATTTGCCACCGACCTGCCAGATAAATGGCTTAAAGCCATACTTCAGACGATCTTTTTTCATCTCCCACAATACGCGAATCTCCTGAGGGTCGGCCTGGAAATTTGACCAGATGTCATGATGGAAGGGGATGACGACTTTTGTATTCAACGCTTCCGCCATACGCAGCATGTCGGAGCTGGTCATCTTGTCGGTAATGCCACGCGGGTTTTCGCCATAGGATCCGAGCGCGACGTCGATCTGATGCTCGTTGCCGTGTTTTGCATAATAGTTGGAGTAGTGGGAGTCGCCGCTGTGATACAGCGTGCCGCCTGGCGTTTTGAACAGATAGTTAACGGCGCGCGCGTCCATGCCGTCCGGCAGCACGCCCGCCGCTTTCTGATCGGCGGGGAGAGTGATCAACGCGGTACGATCAAACGCATCAAGCGCGTGAATTTCAATATCTTTCACTTTAACCACATCGCCAGGTTTTACCACGATGCAGCGATCTTTCGGCACGCCCCAGCCGACCCACAGATCCACACAGGTTTGTGGCCCAATAAACGGCACGTCGTCCGCGCAGTTCTGCATGACCGCAGCCGCGACATTGACGTCGATGTGATCGTTATGATCGTGCGTAGCCAGCACCGCATCGATCTGACGAATGGCAAACGGATCAAGCACAAACGGCGTGGTACGCAGGTTTGGCTGCAGTTTCTTCACGCCCGCCATGCGTTGCATCTGGTGACCGGTTTTCATCAGCGGATTACCGTGACTTTGCTTACCTGTTCCGCACCAGAAATCGACGCAGACGTTAGTCCCGCCTTCTGACTTTAGCCAAATTCCGGTACAGCCAAGCCACCACATAGCAAAGGTGCCAGGTGCGACCTGTTCCTGTTCGATCTCTTCATTCAGCCAGCTTCCCCACTCCGGGAATGTGCTCAGAATCCATGATTCGCGCGTGATGCTTTTTACTTTACTCATCGCATTTACCTTCATGTTGGTTCAAATTAAATCAAATTATGATTTGTTTTGATTGATACTGACATCAATTTATCAAGAAGGCAATGCGTGGATTTTTCTGATTCCGTCGTAAAGCGTCTATAACTCACAACGTAACGGGATGCTTTGCAGGAATCTATTTCTGTATTTTATTGTTTTTATAAGTTTTATTTTTTTCTCTATGAATGCTCAATAAAACCCTGTCTCGGGTAAGAGATTTATTTGCGTACTCCATCACATTTAATCAAATTCAATCTTGTTGTGATTACTTTTGAAAATTAGAGTGGGGACACAACATCCTGAGCATCTGTAATGAATGTTCAGCAACTTCGTCTACTGGAGATCGTTATGGAGATCCTCTACAACATCTTTACCGTCTTTTTTAATCAGGTCATGACCAACGCGCCGTTGCTGTTGGGTATTGTGACCTGCCTCGGCTACATCCTGTTGCGCAAAAGCGTCAGCGTTATTATCAAAGGCACGATCAAAACGATTATCGGTTTTATGCTGCTGCAGGCGGGATCGGGCATTCTGACCAGCACGTTTAAACCGGTAGTGGCGAAGATGTCCGAGGTTTACGGTATCAATGGTGCGATTTCCGATACCTATGCCTCCATGATGGCAACCATCGAACGAATGGGGGATGCCTACAGTTGGGTAGGGTACGCCGTATTGTTGGCGCTGGCGCTGAACATTTGTTACGTACTGCTACGGCGTATTACCGGCATTCGCACCATCATGCTCACCGGGCACATCATGTTCCAGCAGGCGGGCTTGATTGCGGTTTCTTTCTATATATTCGGCTACTCCATGTGGACCACCATTATCTGCACGGCGGTGCTGGTGTCGCTCTACTGGGGGATTACCTCCAATATGATGTACAAGCCGACACAGGAAGTGACCGACGGCTGCGGTTTTTCCATCGGTCACCAGCAGCAGTTCGCTTCATGGATTGCCTACAAAGTCGCGCCTTATCTGGGTAAAAAAGAGGAGAGCGTAGAAGATCTCAAACTGCCTGGCTGGCTGAATATCTTCCATGACAACATCGTTTCGACCGCGATTGTCATGACCATTTTCTTCGGGGCGATCCTGCTCTCTTTCGGCATTGATGTGGTTCAGGCAATGGCGGGGAAAACGCACTGGACAGTGTACATCCTGCAGACCGGTTTTTCGTTTGCCGTCGCGATCTTCATCATCACCCAGGGCGTACGTATGTTCGTCGCCGAACTTTCAGAAGCGTTCAACGGTATCTCGCAGCGTCTGATTCCCGGTGCGGTATTGGCGATTGACTGTGCGGCGATATACAGCTTTGCTCCCAACGCGGTGGTGTGGGGCTTCATGTGGGGCACCATCGGCCAACTGATTGCGGTCGGCATCCTCGTGGGCTGCGGCTCTTCCATCCTGATAATCCCCGGCTTTATCCCGATGTTTTTCTCTAATGCCACTATCGGCGTGTTTGCTAATCACTTTGGCGGCTGGCGCGCGGCGCTCAAGATTTGTCTGGTGATGGGGATGATTGAAATCTTTGGCTGCGTCTGGGCGGTGAAACTCACCGGTATGAGCGCCTGGATGGGGATGGCGGACTGGTCAATTCTGGCGCCGCCGATGATGCAGGGCTTTGCCTCCATCGGCATCGTATTTATGGCCGTCATTATTCTGATTGCACTGGCTTATATGTTTTTCGCAGGACGCACGTTGCGCGCTGAGGAAGACGCAGAAAAACAACTGGCAGAACACTCTGCTTAATAAGGAGTTCCGATTATGACCGTACGTATTCTGGCTGTGTGTGGCAATGGGCAGGGCAGTTCCATGATCATGAAGATGAAAGTGGACCAGTTTTTAATCCAGTCAAATATTGACCATACGGTGAACAGCTGCGCAGTGGGTGAGTACAAAAGTGAACTGAACGGCGCGGATATCATCATCGCCTCTACCCATATTGCCGGTGAAATTACCGTAACTGGCAATAAATATGTTGTTGGCGTACGCAACATGCTGTCGCCCGCCGATTTTGGACCAAAACTGCTGGAAGTGATCAAAGCGCATTTCCCTCAGGACGTGAAGTAAGGACACGGCATATGAAATTACGTGATTCGCTGGCAGATAATAACGCCATCCTTCTACAGGCTGAGGCCAACACCTGGCAGGAAGCGGTAAAGCTGGGCGTCGATTTGCTGGTTAAGGCTGACGTGGTTGAACCGCGCTACTACCAGGCCATTCTTGATGGGGTAGAACAGTTCGGTCCGTACTTTGTGATTGCCCCAGGACTGGCGATGCCGCACGGTCGCCCGGAAGAAGGCGTGAAGAAGACCGGCTTTGCGCTGGTGACGCTGAAAACCCCGCTGGTGTTTAACCACGAAGATAACGACCCGGTAGACATTTTGATCACGATGGCGGCGGTCGACGCCAACACGCATCAGGAAGTGGGCATCATGCAGATCGTGAATCTGTTTGACGATGAAGCCAATTTCGACCGTTTACGTGCCTGCCGCACCGCGCAGGAAGTGCTGGATTTAATTGATAACGCCACTGCGGCGGCTGTTTAAAAGGATACCGAAATGTCATTACCTATGTTGCAGGTTGCGCTGGATAACCAATCAATGTCTTCTGCGTACGAAACGACGCGTCTGATCGCCGAAGAGGTCGATATTATTGAGGTGGGCACCATTCTTTGTGTTGCTGAGGGCGTACGTGCCGTACGTGACCTGAAGGCGCTCTACCCGCATAAAATTGTGCTGGCGGACGCCAAAATCGCCGATGCGGGTAAAATCCTCTCCCGCATGTGTTTCGAAGCTAACGCTGATTGGGTCACTGTCATCTGCTGTGCGGATATCAATACCACCAAAGGTGCGCTCGAGGTGGCGAAAGAATTTAACGGCGACGTACAGATTGAACTGACCGGTTACTGGACCTGGGAACAGGCTCAGGAGTGGCGTGATGCGGGTATCGGGCAGGTTGTATATCATCGCAGTCGTGATGCGCAGGCCGCAGGTGTGGCGTGGGGAGAAGCGGATATCAGTGCCATCAAACGCCTGTCTGATATGGGCTTTAAAGTCACCGTAACCGGCGGCCTGGCGTTGGAGGATCTGCCGCTGTTCCAGGGGATCCCAATTCACGTGTTTATAGCTGGTCGCAGTATTCGTGATGCCGCTTCTCCGGTTGAGGCTGCGCGTCAGTTCAAATGTTCCATCGCCCAGTTGTGGGGCTAAGGAGCGACTATGTTGTCGAAACAGGTCCCGCTCGGTATTTATGAAAAAGCGCTCCCCGGAGGGGAGTGCTGGCTGGATCGCTTGCGGCTGGCGAAAGAGTTAGGTTTTGACTTTGTCGAAATGTCGGTTGATGAAACCGACGCCCGCCTTGCGCGCCTTGACTGGGGCCGCGAGCAGCGTCTGGCGCTGGTGGCCGCCATCGCCGAAACGGGAGTACGCATCCCTTCTATGTGCCTGAGCGCTCACCGCCGTTTCCCGCTGGGGAGCGAAGATGATGCGGTGCGCGATCAGGGACTGGCGATCATGCGGAAAGCCATTCAGTTTGCGCAGGATATTGGTATTCGCGTGATTCAACTGGCGGGTTATGACGTCTATTACCAGCAGGCCAATAACGAAACGCGTCGTCGATTTCGCGAGGGGCTAAAAGAGAGCGTTGAGATGGCGAGTCGCGCGCAGGTGACGCTGGCGATGGAAATCATGGATTATCCGTTGATGAATTCGATCAGTAAGGCGCTGGGTTATGCCCACTATCTCAATAATCCGTGGTTCCAGCTGTATCCCGATATTGGCAATTTGTCAGCGTGGGATAACGATGTACAGATGGAGTTACAGGCTGGAATAGGCCATATCGTGGCTGTCCACGTGAAGGACACCAAACCCGGCGTGTTCAAAAATGTGCCGTTTGGTGAAGGCGTTGTCGATTTTGAACGTTGTTTTACGACTCTCAAACAGAGTGGGTATTGCGGGCCATACCTGATTGAGATGTGGAGTGAAACGACGGACGATCCGGTGCATGAGGTGGCGAAGGCGCGCGATTGGGTGAAAGCGCGGATGGCCAGCGCAGGTCTGGTGGAGGCGGTGTAATGCAAAAACTTAAACAGCAGGTTTTTGAAGCCAACATGGATCTGCCGCGTTATGGGCTGGTGACGTTTACCTGGGGTAACGTCAGCGCCATCGACCGCGAACGGGGGCTGGTGGTGATTAAGCCCAGCGGCGTCGACTATCAAACGATGCAGGTTGACGACATGGTGATCGTGGATTTGGATGGCAATGTGGTGGAAGGACGCTATCGTCCTTCTTCCGACACCGCCACTCATCTGGCGCTGTATCATCGCTATTCCTCTCTCGGCGGCGTGGTGCATACCCACTCAACCCACGCGACGGCGTGGGCGCAGGCAGGGCGGGCAATTCCGGCACTCGGCACGACGCATGCGGATTACTTCTTTGGTGATATCCCATGCACGAGGGCATTAACTGAAGCAGAGGTTCAGGGCGAGTATGAGCTGAATACCGGCAAGGTGATTATCGAAACGCTGGGGAACGTGGAGCCTCTCCATACGCCCGGCGTGGTGGTGTATCAGCATGGCCCGTTTGCCTGGGGTAAAGATGCTCACGACGCGGTACACAACGCTGTGGTGATGGAAGAGGTCGCAAAAATGGCATGGATTGCGCGTGGCATTAATCCGGCCCTCAGCCCCATCGACAGTTATCTGATGAATAAACACTTCATGCGTAAGCACGGCCCAAACGCCTACTACGGGCAGAAGTAACGTCTTTGCCCCGGACAACGTGCATCTACGGATGTGCGTCACCGATCTGTTCGGGGCAATCTTCAGCGTTGCTGGTAAGCCGCTGGCGTAAATCGCATTCCTGCTAAAACTATCGCACAAATGGCAGCACCAGCGTAAAACGTCGAGGCTGCGCCCAACGTTTCCCACAGAATGCCCGCGCCGGTACTGGCTAACAGCAGGGCGATGCCACTGATCAGATTAAACATACCGAAGGCCGTACCGCGTAGTTCTGCTGGCGCGGTATGCGCAATCATGGCAGCCAGCAACCCTTGCGTCATGCCCATATGAATCCCCCACAATCCCACGCCTATCAGCAACGTGCTCCAGTGGTGACTCAGCGCCAGAGTGATATCCGCCGCGATCAGGACCAGCAGGCCCGCCTGTAACATGCGGGTGTGGTTCATGCTGTCAGACATTTTACCAAAAGGATAAGCCGACAGACTGTAGACCAGATTCATGGCGACCATCACCAGCGGAATGGCAAACAGCGGGATATCCATTTGATATGCGCGCAACACGAGAAACGCTTCGCTAAAGCGGGCGAGCGTGAAGAGCGCGCCCAGTCCCACGACCCACCAGTAGGCTGCACTCAACTTTTTCAGGTTTTCCCGTCGTAACGGATTGGTGCGTTTATCAGTGACGGGGGTTTTCGGTTCACTCAGGCCAAACCATAGCAGGGCGATAGAGAGCACCCCAGGGATGACGGCAACCCAGAAGATAGTGTGAAAATCGTTGTTCCATAGCAGCATTAGCCCGACGGCGAGCAGGGGGCCCAGAAATGCGCCAATGGTATCCAAAGACTGGCGCAGACCATAAGCGGCGCCGCGGATTTCGGACGGGGTGACATCCGCGACTAACGCATCCCTGGGAGCGCCGCGAATACCTTTACCCACACGATCAATCATGCGAGCGCTGAGTACCATGCCTGATGAGCCCGCCATCGCGAACAGAGGCTTACTCAGCGCCCCCAAACCATAACCGAGCATCGCCAGCCCTTTGCGCTTTCCCAGATAATCACTGAGAACGCCGGAAAAAACCTTAATGATCAGCGCGGTGGCTTCAGCTAATCCTTCAATCAGGCCAATGATAATGACGCTGGCTCCCAGCGTGGTTGCCATAAACAACGGCAGCAGGCTATGGATCATTTCGGAGGAGACATCCATAAGCAGACTCACGCCGCCCAGCACCCAAACGCCTTTTGGTATGCGATTCAGCGTCGCATAGCGTGCAAACATGGTTTCGCCCCAGAGTATCAGTTCGGTAATGCTTTATTTAATCAGTAAATGATGACCAGGATAAGATACAAAGAAAAATAATTCTCATTTACCGGATGTGCAAAAAAAAGCCCCCGGTGAGGGGGGCAAGTCAAACGGTGGCAATGTTCTCGTTGGTTATTTGCGGGTAGCTAGCGATAAATATCCGCACTGGCGTGCATATTTCCGTTACTACCGGGCTCCCTGGTGAGGATCACGTGGTAGTATGTTGCGCCTTGCGCATCGGTCTCTTCATTCAGGGCCTGAGTGGCTTCACTTTCAGTGGCGAAGTTATGATTTATGTAAATAACGCCTAAGCTCTGCACATCATCCATATTCCTGGCCTGATGATTGTCAATTTTGATGGCTGCCGTTGCATTTGCACTGAGCAAAAGCACAGCCAGAAGGGTCAAAACACGGGCTCGCATATGTACCTCCTCGACTGCGGTCTCTGGTTGCCTCTCTCCTGTGAGTGATGAGCTTCTGATGTAATTTTAACCGCTACCGGCGCAGGCGTTAGCGACCATTTCTGATGCAGTTGTTCAAAAAATTACCGCATACCCGCCTTTTCTTTTATTTACAGGTAACTGATAGATACCGCTGCGTTAAAAAATACCTGTATTTCGCGCACAAGCTCATACCAAATAGTCAATTTAAACGGATGGATACCCTGTTTATAGTGAGCCGTATAATTAATATAACTTTATGATAATAAGGCAAAAACTTATGGATACTTCATTCATGGATTTCAGCTACTTCGTGATTATGTTTATGGTCGCACTGGTGGCTGGCTTTATTAACGTGGTGTCGGGCGGCGGTGGGTTTCTCTCTATTGGCGCACTGTTAATTTCTGGTTTACCCCCGGCGAATGCGCTGGCAACCAACAAAATTCAGGCGCTGGGCAGTTCGCTAACCTCCGGGATTTACTTTTTACGCCGGGGACATATCAACGTGCAGGAGCACAAGTATGTATTCCTGTCTGCTTTTATCGGCTCAGCGTTAGGCACGACGCTCATTCAGTTCATTGAACCGGAGGTGTTGAAAAAACTGCTTCCGGTACTGATTATCGCCGTCGCCATCTACTTTATTTCCGCTCCCAACCTCAGCGAACCGAAGAGAAAGCAGCAGGTATCCCTGTTTTTCTTTTCCCTGATCTGCGGCGGCTGCATTGGCTTTTATGATGGATTTCTTGGCGCTGGTGCCGGCTCCTTTTATACGCTCTGCTATATCCTGTTGTGGGGATACAGCATCGATAAGGCGCAAATTCACTCGAATTTTATTAACCTTGCATCGAACATCGCCTCGATTTTGTTCTTCATTTTCGGCGGCAAAATGATCTGGTCGCTGGGACTGGTGATGTTTGCCGGGCAGTCCCTCGGCGCGCGCCTTGGCGCAACGGTGGTACTGACGCGCGGGAAGAAAGTTATCCGGCCGATGATTGTCATTGTCTCTATTTGCATCAGCGTCAAGATGCTGCTGGATATGTATTAATCGCGGCATGGTAAATAATCGTACAAGTACCTTGAGTTTACCGTCTGACCCCAGTATTATGACGCGTCATTTTTCAGCCGACCTTTAACACGTTCCTTGCCTCCATGGGCCTCGGCTGACCCAGACAGGAGGCTGAATAATCCGTAAGGAGCAATTCGATGCGTCATTACGAAATCGTTTTTATGGTCCATCCTGACCAGAGCGAACAGGTTCCGGGTATGATCGAACGCTACACTGCTGCCATCACTGGTGCAGAAGGCACGATCCACCGTCTGGAAGACTGGGGCCGCCGTCAGCTGGCTTACCCGATCAACAAATTGCACAAAGCTCACTACGTTCTGATGAACGTTGAAGCGCCGCAGGAAGTGATCGATGAGCTGGAAACTACCTTCCGCTTCAACGATGCCGTTATCCGCAGCATGGTTATGCGTACTAAACACGCTGTTACCGAAGCATCTCCGATGGTTAAAGCGAAAGACGAGCGCCGTGAGCGTCGCGATGATTTCGCAAACGAAACCGCAGATGATGCTGAAGCTGGGGATTCTGAAGAGTAATTTCTGATGACCAACCGTCTGGCGTTGTCCGGCACCGTGTGCAGGGCCCCCCTTCGAAAGGTCAGTCCATCAGGAATTCCTCATTGCCAGTTCGTGCTTGAGCATCGTTCTGTGCAGGAGGAAGCCGGGTTTCACCGGCAGGCGTGGTGCCAAATGCCCGTTATTGTTAGCGGACACGAAAACCAGGCCATTACTCACAGTATAACGGTCGGTAGCGCAGTAACCGTTCAGGGGTTCATCTCTTGCCATAAGGCAAAGAACGGCCTGAGCAAAATGGTTCTGCATGCCGAGCAGATTGAATTGATAGATTCTGGAGACTAGCCATATGGCACGTTATTTCCGTCGTCGCAAGTTCTGCCGTTTCACCGCGGAAGGCGTTCAAGAGATCGACTATAAAGATATCGCTACGCTGAAAAACTACATCACCGAAAGCGGTAAGATTGTCCCAAGCCGTATCACCGGTACCCGTGCAAAATACCAGCGTCAGCTGGCTCGCGCTATCAAACGCGCTCGCTACCTGTCCCTGCTGCCGTACACTGATCGTCATCAGTAATCGGTCACGGTCCATTAATACGACTTTGAGAGGATAAGGTAATGCAAGTTATTCTGCTTGATAAAGTAGCAAACCTGGGTAGCCTGGGTGATCAGGTTAACGTTAAAGCGGGCTATGCTCGTAACTTCCTGGTACCACAGGGTAAAGCTGTTCCTGCTACCAAGAAAAACGTTGAATTTTTCGAAGCGCGTCGCGCTGAGCTGGAAGCTAAACTGGCTGACGTACTGTCCGCTGCTGAAGCTCGTGCTGAGAAAATCAACGCACTGGAAACCGTAACCATCGCGTCTAAAGCAGGCGACGAAGGTAAACTGTTCGGTTCCATCGGTACTCGCGACATCGCTGACGCTGTAACTGCAGCTGGCGTTGAAGTAGCTAAGAGCGAAGTTCGTCTGCCGAACGGCGTTCTGCGTACCACTGGCGAGCACGAAGTGAGCTTCCAGGTTCACAGCGAAGTGTTTGCTAAGCTGACTGTAAACGTAGTTGCAGAATAAGTTTTTATTCTGCTAACCGCGTAAAAGCGCCGGCCCTGTGCCGGCGTTTTGCTTTTCTGTTCCCCGCTTTTCTCTCTGGCTATTCTTTGTCCTTTTCGGGATAATCACAAAAATAAAACATTATTTCAAAGTGGTGATGGAATGGAACCAACGCACCAACCTCTGTTTGCGCGTAAAAATGTTGTCTACCTGAGCGCGGCGTTCTGCTGCTTGCTGTGGGGAAGCGCCTATCCGGCGATCAAAAGCGGATATGAAATCTTCCAGATTGCCACGGATGACATCCCCTCGAAAATTGTCTTTGCCGGCTATCGCTTTCTGTTTGCGGGATTATTGCTGCTCCTGCTGGCGATGGCGCAGCGTAAACCGATTGGCCGGTTAAGCCCGCGTCAATATGGTCAGCTCACGCTGTTGGGGCTGACGCAGACTTCGCTGCAATATATTTTCTTTTATATTGGCCTGGCGTTCACCACGGGGGTGAAAGGGTCCATCATGAACGCGACAGGCACGTTCTTCAGCGTGCTGCTGGCGCATTTTATCTATCAGAACGATAAACTCAGCTACAACAAGGCGCTGGGTTGTATCCTGGGCTTTCTCGGCGTGATGGTGGTGAACTTTAACAGCGGACTGGATTTTAGCTTCAGCCTGTTAGGGGACGGCTCGGTAGTGATGGCAGCCTTTATTCTCTCCGCCGCTACGTTATACGGCAAACGCATTTCTCAAACGGTCGACCCGACGGTAATGACGGGGTATCAGCTGGGCGGTGGCGGTCTGGCGCTGGTGATCGGCGGTTACGCTTTTGGTGGCACCCTGACCGTACACGGCGCGTCTTCGTTGGCGATTCTGGGCTACCTGACGTTGCTCTCTTCGGTGGCATTTGCCTTGTGGAGTATTTTGCTTAAACACAACCGCGTGGGAATGATTGCGCCGTTTAACTTCCTGATCCCGGTTTCAGGCGCGGTACTGTCGGCGGTTTTCCTCGGCGAAAATATTCTCGAATGGAAATATGCAGTAGCGTTGGTGCTGGTCTGTTCGGGGATCTGGTGGGTGAACAAGGTGAAACGCTAACGCTTCACCTTGCTGCCTGATGGCACTGCGCTTATCAGGTGTGCTGGCTATCGGGCGCGAATAAAACTGCCGTTAGGCTGGCGGGTAAACAGGACCTGCTGGCCATTACCCGTATCGATGGTTAACCCTGTCACTACGCCACTGGCATTCTGCCTGATCTGCACCATCTGTCCGTCTTTCAAATTGCTCAGCGGTTTTCCGGCACCTTCTACCTGCGCCATGGCGTACACATCGGTTGGCGGGAGATTATGGTCACGGAATACCTGGGCCAGCGTTTTACCCGAATCTACGCGGTAGGAACGCCACTGCTGGTCAATCCCGCTATCCGGCTGGAAAGGTTGCGTCTGTGGCTGGGATTGCTGGGCCTGCGGCTGTGCGTCTGGTTCCCCTTCCTGGATGGGTTCCGGCGCAACCGGCGCGACCTGGCCTGGGTCGTTTTGCGGGGCGACCAGTTGTGCCTGAAGCTGGGCCTCCGTCGGCGGCTGTGACTGCGACTGCAAATCCAACTGGGCAGTACGCGTGACCACTGGTGCATCGCTGGTGTCGCTGGAAGGGAGCAGGAAACCGATCACCAGCACGATGGCAGCAGCAATAATGCCGCGGCGGTGCATCGGCGGCAGCGGGTCCATAATGCGAAAATTGTCCGGTGCATGCCAGATTTTCGCCAGGGTTGGTTTTAATTCAAAGCGCCCGGGCATGGCTTTCCTCCTGCTCCGCGTCTCGTTCCTCTGTCATAGAGTATAGATCGCTAACTCTATGATACTTGTTCGGGTACCCGCTTTCGTGACATTCATGCGGACAATAGTCATTGTTTCTTTTTCCTCGCGATTTGTCATCAGTTCCCGAGACAAAGTTTTACCGGATGCGGCATGGCTGATATGCTGCCCGCTACTTTACATCCGATGAAAGGAAATATGATGGCTACCCCGACTTTTGACACTATCGAAGCGCAAGCAAGCTACGGCATTGGTTTGCAGGTAGGACAGCAGCTGAGCGAGTCCGGTCTGGAAGGGCTGTTGCCTGAAGCGCTGGTAGCGGGTATCGCTGACGCGCTGGAAGGCAAGCATCCGGCAGTGCCTGTTGATGTTGTGCATCGCGCACTGCGTGAAATCCACGAACGTGCTGATGCCGTTCGTCGCGAGCGTTTCCAGGCGATGGCCGCAGATGGCGTTAAATATCTGGAAGAAAACCGTGAGAAAGAGGGTGTGAACAGCACTGAATCCGGTTTGCAGTTCCGTGTTCTGACTCAGGGCGAAGGCGCTATCCCGGCACGCACCGACCGCGTTCGCGTGCACTACACTGGTAAACTGATCGACGGTACCGTGTTTGACAGCTCTGTCGCACGTGGCGAACCGGCTGAATTCCCGGTTAACGGCGTCATCCCAGGCTGGATTGAAGCGCTGACTCTGATGCCGGTGGGTTCCAAATGGGAACTGACTATTCCTCAGGAACTGGCTTACGGCGAGCGTGGCGCTGGCGCGTCCATTCCTCCGTTCAGCACGCTGGTATTCGACGTTGAACTGCTTGAGATTCTGTAAGCAGTGACTTCTGTTCCCCCCGAGGCCGGGGGGAGCAAAGAAATAGCGTGAAAAGCTATAGTTACGCTGTTGTCGATATTTTATATTGCAAATGCTTCACCAGCGTGTATTTTTGTGAGCTGATTCGCGCTATCAGAGTGATATGACACTCACTTTAAACATTAAATTAACATTATATCTAAATCTTAGTATTCATCCCGCCAATTCTTACCTAATATCGATGAGTCCTGATAACAGGATCGTCGTATCATAGACACATTAAAGGCCGTAGAGCCTGAACAACACAGACAGGTACAGGAAGAAAAAACATGGTAGATCAGGTAAAAGTCGAAGCTGCAGAAGAGGCTTCGTCTGAACAGTCGCTACGGCGCAATCTCACAAACCGTCATATTCAACTTATTGCCATTGGCGGCGCTATCGGTACCGGCCTGTTTATGGGTTCCGGTAAAACCATTAGTCTCGCCGGACCGTCGATCATCTTTGTGTATATGATCATCGGTTTTATGCTGTTTTTCGTGATGCGCGCAATGGGAGAGTTGCTGCTCTCGAATCTGGAGTACAAATCCTTTAGTGATTTTGCCTCCGACCTGCTCGGGCCATGGGCCGGATATTTTACCGGTTGGACTTACTGGTTCTGCTGGGTTGTTACCGGGATGGCAGACGTTGTCGCCATTACCGCGTATGCGCAATTCTGGTTCCCCGAACTCTCAGACTGGGTCGCCTCGCTGGCGGTGATCGTGCTACTGCTGAGCCTTAACCTCGCCACGGTAAAAATGTTCGGTGAGATGGAGTTCTGGTTCGCGATGATCAAAATTGTTGCCATTATCGGTCTGATTGTCGTCGGCCTGGTGATGGTACTGACGCACTTTCAGTCGCCAACTGGCGTTCAGGCATCGTTCACGCATCTGTGGAATGACGGTGGCTGGTTCCCGAAAGGGCTGAGCGGCTTCTTTGCTGGCTTCCAGATTGCGGTGTTCGCGTTTGTGGGCATTGAACTGGTGGGGACAACCGCTGCGGAAACCAAAGACCCGGAGAAATCTCTGCCGCGCGCCATTAACTCGATCCCGATCCGTATCATCATGTTCTACGTTTTCGCGCTGATTGTGATTATGTCCGTCACGCCGTGGAGCTCGGTCGTGCCATCCAAGAGCCCATTCGTTGAACTGTTTGTCCTGGTCGGTCTGCCCGCGGCGGCGAGCCTGATCAACTTTGTGGTGCTAACTTCTGCGGCCTCTTCCGCAAACAGCGGCGTGTTCTCTACCAGCCGTATGCTGTTTGGTCTGGCGCAGGAAGGCGTGGCGCCTAAAGCGTTTGCCAAGCTGTCTAAACGCGCGGTTCCGGCGAAAGGTTTAACCTTCTCCTGTATCTGCCTGCTGGGCGGCGTGGTGATGCTGTATGTGAATCCGAGCGTGATTGGCGCGTTCACCATGATCACCACCGTGTCGGCGATTCTGTTCATGTTCGTATGGACCATCATTCTTTGCTCGTACCTGGTGTACCGCAAGCAGCGTCCGCACCTGCATGAAAAATCAATCTACAAGATGCCGCTCGGTAAGCTGATGTGCTGGGTGTGTATGGCGTTCTTTGTTTTCGTACTGGTACTGCTGACGCTGGAAGAGGATACTCGCCAGGCGCTGATCGTGACGCCGCTGTGGTTCATCGCGCTGGGTCTGGGCTGGTTGTTTATCGGTAAGAAACGTATGGCAGGCGTGCGTTAAGCGTAGCCATATCGGACACAAAAAAGGCCACATAAGCAGTGGCCGAATTCGGACTTCAGGAAGGCGCTCTCGGGCGCCTTTTTTTATTCACCTGCGAGGGCACGCGGGAACAACACATTATTTTCCAGACTGATATGTTCCATCAGGTCATCGATCATCTCGTTAATGCCGTTATACATGGCTTTCCAGGTAGTGCAGGCTTCTGGCGGCGGCGTCACATTATGGGTGATGTGTTTGATCACTTCGACCAGTTCACCGGCATCGTCATGCTCGCTTTCCATCACGCTGATTGGTCCCATTGCCTGGCTACCCATGCCCTGTTTAATCATCGGGAACAGGATCTGCTCTTCCTTCATCATGTGGCTGGACAGCTCTTCATGCAGCATGCTCAGGTTCTTCGCCAGACCGCGCGGTACGTTCGGTTTGTCTGCGTGAACGCGTTCAACTTTCGTGGCCTGCAGGATCAGTTCCGGCAACTGTTCGCGATGTCTGTCGTGATAACGCACAATGATATGGTCGATGATTTCAGCCAGCGCCACGGTACGCCAGTCTTTCTCCAACGGCTGTTCAGCCAGCTGCGCGAGCTGTGCCTCAATAACGTCTAAATCCAGCTCTTTACGCGCGGCAGCGCGTGCCAGCGTTTGCTTACCACCGCAGCAGTAATCCATATCGTATTTACGAAACAGGGCCGAAGCGCGAGGAATAGAGAGCGCCAGTTCACCTAAAGGTTGATCGCGATAAGACATTGCCGTTACCTCATTCTCAATAATATAAGATGTATTTTAAATGCATCTTATAGGGAAGGCTATAACCCTTTCGGGGTGGGGTGTTTTGTGATGAGCATCACAAAAATTTCTTATTTCGTTAAGGTGCTGAATCTTATTGGAAAGGAGAGATACGGCGAAAAAAGCTGCGCCAGAGAATTAAATAAGCGCACGCCGCTGCCGATAGTTAGACCTCAGACAATACCTGCATAATAAAAGGCAACAGATGTTCAAACGAATTAAAGTGATAACCTTACTTATCACCGTGCTACTCGCGCTGGGCGCGATGCAGCTCATCTCCGCAGGCGTCTTTATTGGCGCACTCAATAACGATAAACAGAACTTTAATGTCTCTCAGCTTTCCAGTCAGAACGTGGCTGAATTTACCGACGCGTGGATTAGCCTGAACCAGGTTCGCGTCACGCTCAACCGGGGTATGCTGCGTTTACAGGGAACGATGGCCAGCGAGATCAACGGCGGTCAGTTGAAAGAGCTGGTGAACACGGCGAATCGTCTGCTGGCCGAGTCGAAAGAGCATTATGATAAATACTACGCCCTGCCAGAAACGCCGGGGCTGGATGAGCGTCTGGCCGATCGACTGGAAGAACAGTACGGCATCTATTCTGCGACGCTGGCTAAAATGAACGCGCTGCTGGCTGAAGGTAAGCTGGAAGAGATGTTCAAGCAGAATGCTGAGCAGAAGCAGACGGCCATGCAGGAAGTGTATCGGGAATGGCGTGCCGCGCAAACGGCGCTGGCCACCGCCGGCGTGCAGGACAATGAGAGTGATTACCGCAAGATAATCTGGCTGTTGTCTGCCGTGATGTTGACTGTCGTCACTGTGATTGTCGCCAGTTGGCTGGCGATGCAGCGCGTGTTGCTCAGGCCGCTCCACGAGGTGATGGGACATATTCGCCACATCGCTGCGGGTGACCTGACGCATAGCATCAACGCCGATGGCAGCAATGAAATGGCGTTGCTGGCAAGTAATGTGCGTGACATGCAGCAGGCGCTGGCGAATACGGTCAGCGTGGTGCGTGACGGGGCTGACACTATCTACACCGGCGCGGGTGAAATTGCCGCAGGCAGTAACGATCTCTCTTCACGTACCGAGCAGCAGGCTGCCTCTCTGGAAGAGACCGCTGCCAGCATGGAACAACTCACCGCCACCGTGAAGCAGAACGCAGATAACGCGCGTCAGGCGACCAGTCTGGCAAAAAATGCCTCACAGACGGCGTTGAAAGGTGGAACCGTGGTTGATGGCGTGGTGCGTACAATGGACGAAATCGCCACCAGTTCCAGCAAAATCGCGCAAATTACCACTGTTATCGACGGTATTGCCTTCCAGACCAATATTCTGGCGCTGAACGCGGCGGTAGAAGCGGCGCGTGCGGGCGAACAGGGACGTGGTTTTGCCGTGGTCGCTGGCGAAGTTCGTACTCTGGCGCAGCGTAGTGCTCAGGCGGCAAAAGAGATTAAGGCGCTGATTGATGACTCGGGTAATCGGGTCAACGCCGGTACGGCGCTGGTGCATGAAGCAGGCGAAACGATGGCGGAGATTGTCAGCGCCGTGACCCGCGTGACCGACATTATGGGCGAAATTGCCTCTGCTTCTGATGAACAGAGCCGGGGTATCGATCAGGTAGGCCAGGCCGTTGCCGAGATGGATCGCGTGACGCAGCAAAATGCTTCGCTGGTGGAGGAGTCCGCTTCCGCTGCCGCCGCGCTTGAAGAGCAGGCAGCACGACTGAACCAGACCGTGGCGGTATTTAAAGTGTCGCGCCGGATGGCGGCGTAAACGCTTTATCCGGCCTACAAGGACTGTACGATCTCATGTAGGCCGGATAAGCGCAGCGCCATCAGGCATCCCCTGAAACCGGCACTACCACCGGTTTCTGCGGTTTTGACCGCACCGCAATTACCACGCCTATTACCAGCAGCGCAATCCCGCTTAGCGTCAGCAGCGGCGGAAAATCCTGGCGCAGCATAAAGGTATACAACAGACCGGCCAGCGTTTCGAAAACTATCAGCGGGCCGAGGATCACCGTCGGCAGCTTCTGGCTGGCAACGTTCCAGCACAGGGCACCCACCCACGAACACAATACCGCAATGGCTATCATCAGACCGATAAACACATCCGGACGCGGGCCGAAGGGCAGGGCAAAACCTGGCGTTTGCCCATGCAGCCACAGACACGCTGCAATATACCCCAGCAGAGAAACGGGCAGCGTCACCAGCGCCTGAGCCGTCGCCCACATCATCGGGTGCTTATCTGGATTCTCGCGCAGCCAGCGGGCATTACGCAGCGCATACCACGCCCAGCACACCACCGAGACAAGCGCCAGTACAATACCGGAGCCATAACGCCAGCCGCTAAAATCGGGTAATCCCTGATTCAGTTCCGAGATATTCACGCACAGCAGGCCAATGGCAATCAATATCAGCGCAGGTGACAGACGCCACCAGGATAATTTGCCGTCACGCTGGCTATAGAGCAGGTTGGCGAAGACCGGGATCACCACCGGCAATGTACCAATAATCATCGTTGATACCGGCGCGCCGGTACGCTGGATGGCGCTGGCCAGGCAAACGTAATAAATCAGGTTACCCATCATCGTTAGCGCCAGCGCCGTTATCCAGTCTTTACGCGTCAGTTGGCGCAGACGCGCGCGTCCCAGCCAGGCGATCGGCAACGCGATCAGCCCCAGCGCCAGATAGCGTCCCATCGACTGCAACACCGCCGGGTATTCCGGCACGATCAGCGGCCCGACAAAAATTAATCCCCACATCAGCCCTGCCAGCAGGGCGTACAGCACGCCGCTAATCATTGTTAACATCCACATCATTAAACATTGCGTTGAGTGTAGGTAGGGAGAGCGCAGCCGTATTGTATGAGATTGCGCATTAGCGCGAATAAACCTGCTTCTGATAACGTACCGGCGTAATGCCGTAGTGATGGGTAAACGCGCGGGTGAGATGCGACTGGTCGGTCAAACCGGTGGCGGCGGCTACCTCTGCGGCGGGCATTCCGTGAGTGAGAAAACCTTTGGCTCGCCACAGGCGAATGGCCATCAGCATTTGGTGCGGCGTAACGTGGAAATGAGATTTAAACTGGCGTTGAAAATGCCAGGGACTCAGTGAGGCCACCCGCGCCAGTTCGTCGAGCGTTATCGGGTGCATGTAATTATCATGCAGATACTCGCGTACCCGTTCAAAGCGATGCGCCCCCTCTGCAGATATTGGCGCATGGCGAGCCAGCGGCTGGAACGTATCGATCAGATCGAGCAACAACCCTTTTTGCGCCAGCGCATCCTCCGTGTTCCACAGGCCATGGATCAGCGAGCAGATCTGCCGCGAGCGCAGCGGATCGTGACGCGTGACGTCATGAAACCACCAGTGGCGGATCCCGGTGATCTCTTCCAGAAGATCGGGCTCAAGGTAGATCATCCGATAGCGCCAGCCGTCGTCGGTTTCGGCTTCGCCGGTATGCAGTTCATCGGGATTCATGGTGACGACAGAATGGGCGGGAGCGACGTACTGCGTACCGCGATAGCGAAAACGTTCGGCTCCGGCTTCTATCGCGCCAATGCCAAACGCTTCATGGGTGTGCGGCTCAAAGGCGTAACGTGATATGTGCGCATGATACAGCTCAACGCCCGGCACCTGCGCCAGATGGCGAAAGCGGGCGCTGTCTTTCTCATCAATAAACTGCTCAGGTACACCTTGCACGTTTTCTCTCCCCACGCATCATCCTGTCATTATCAGAGAGGATGCGTGGGGATGCCACCACAATTAACTAATTTTTAACACTTACACGATGCCTTTGACGCTGTCAGCCAACGATGTGGTTGGGCGACCAATCAGTTTGCTCAACGTATGGCTGTCATCGAACAGACCGCCTTTAGAAGCGCCGACATCTGAATCGGCCAGCATGTCCGCCAACCCGGCGGGCAGACCAAAGCCTTTCAGCGCCGCGGCAAAATCAGCTTCGCTCAGGTTCTGATACACCACTTTTTTACCGCTCTGTGTTGCCAGCTCGGCAGCCAACTGGCTCAGGGTCCAGCCTGTGTCGCCCGCAAGCTCATAGGTTTTACCGGTATGACCATCTTCACTGATGACGCGCGCGGCGGCTGCGGCATAGTCGGCACGGGTTGCCGAGGCGATTTTGCCTTCTCCCGCGGCCCCAATAAAGACGCCGTGTTCCAGTGCAGCTGGCGCGCTGGCGAGATAGTTTTCGGTGTACCAGCCGTTGCGCAGTAGCGCATAAGCGATACCGGATTCAGCCAGCATCTTCTCAGTGGCGACGTGTTCATCGGCCAGCCCCAGCGGGGAGGTGTCGGCGTGCAGCAGGCTGGTGTAGGCGATAAATTTCACGTGGGCAGCCTTTGCTGCGTTAATCACGTTGCGATGCTGTGGGGCACGTTGTCCCACTTCGCTGGAAGAGATCAGCAGCAGCTTGTCGATACCCTGTAAAGCAGTCGTAAAGGCGGCTTCATCGCTGTAATCCGCCTGGCGAACGGTAATGCCCTGCTGGCTAAGCGCCGTCGCTTTAGCGGGATTACGCACGATAGCCACTATCTGGCTGGCAGGAACGGTTTTCAGTAGAGATTCAATAACGTGTTGGCCCAGTTGGCCGGTGGCGCCGGTAATTGCGATCATGGGGTGACTCCTTGGTATTGGTCTTGTGTTTAATCACGCTAACACTTAAACTTACTTTTAGTAAGTACGCACAAAAAGGTTAGTATGAAAATGACAGCGTCGACCCTCTCCCAACAGTTACGCGACGGCAATTTGTTTGCCGAACAGTGTCCCTCCCGCGAGGTGTTAAAACACGTCACCAGCCGCTGGGGCGTATTAATTCTGGTGGCGCTGCGCGATGGTACGCACCGATTTAGCGATTTGCGCCGGAAGATGGGCGGCGTCAGCGAAAAGATGCTGGCGCAATCGCTGCAGGCGCTGGAGCAGGACGGGTTTATCAATCGGGTGTCTTATCCGGTGGTGCCGCCGCATGTGGAATATAGCCTGACGCCGTTGGGCGAGCAGGTGAGCGATAAAGTCGCCGCGCTGGCGGACTGGATAGAACTGAATTTGCCGCAGGTTTTGGCGCAACGGGAAGAGCGGGTTGTGTGATAGGTTGGCAGTGTGTTTTGCAGGCCGGATAAGACGCTGGTGCGTCGTATCCGGCACGAAAGTTACTTACTCAAATCCAACTGATAAATGGCAAAACCGATATCATCGGTCGCGACTTTTTTCAGCGGATATTGCCCTTTCTCTTTGATAAACGCCGCGGCTTTCTCAGACGGTGATGTTTCAAAGCGAATATCCAGTGGCGTATCACTGTGAATCGGCGCCAGACGCCAGTTGTTATCTGCCGCCGGGTGAATTTCGCCTGCGCTCTTCGTCTGAGCACCTATCCATGCCGCCAGTACCGAGCGGTTTTCATCTGGTGACGCAAACGCGATGTGGCTGTCTCCAGTTCCGGCAAACTTACCGCCGTAGGCGCGATAGTTGTTGGTCGCGACGAGGAAGGTGGCGTTAGGGTCGATAGGCTTACCGTTAAAGGTCAGATTCTTAATCCGCTCTGCTTTTGGGTTGATGGTCTGGCACTCGCCGTCGTAGCGGGCGGGCTGTGAAACATCAATCTGATAATTCACGCCGTCGATCACGTCAAAGTTATAAGTACGGAACCCATCCCAGTTGATCAGCGACTGCGGCTTGCTGCTGTGAATATCAATTTGATTAAACTGCCCGGCGGAACATTCCAGCCACTCTTTCACCTCTTTGCCGCTGGCTTTCACTACCACCAGGGTGTTGGGATAAAGATACAAATCAGCGGCGTTACGGAAGGTTAACTGGCCTTTTTCGACTTCGACAAAGCTGGCCGGATCGTTCTTGCGTCCACCGACCTTAAACGGCGCGGCCGCGGAAAGTACCGGCAATTTTGCCAGGTCCGGATCGCCCTGGATAAAGTGCTCCACATACGCTTTCTGGGCGTTATTCACCACTTGCACGGTCGGGTCATCCTGAACCAGCGCCAGATAGCTGTACATGTTGTCGGCGGATTTACCGATCGGTTTGCTGACAAACTCACGCGTGGCGTCGTGATCGGCTTTCAGGATCTCAACGATTTTTTTGTCTTCTGCTGCCAGTGATTTTTTCGCCGCAGCGTCATAAATGGGGCGTGCCTCTGCTTTCGCCTGGGTGACCTGCCATTTACCGCTATCGTTATTCAGTACCAAATCCACGACGCCCAGATGATCGCCCCACATGCCAGGCATCACCGCCGGCACGCCATTGAGCGTACCTTTTGTGATATCTGCACCTTTAATGTTGGCAAAATCTTTCCCCGGGAAGACGGCGTGAGCATGACCAAACATAATGGCATCCACGCCCGGTATTTCACTGAGATAATAAACGGAGTTTTCCGCCATCGTCTGATACGGGTCGGCAGAAAGGCCGGAGTGAGCAACCACCACCACGACATCGGCGCCTTTTTCCCGCATTTCCGGAACGTATTTGCGTGCAGTTTCCGTAATGTCGTTCACCGTGACTTTGCCGCTGAGGTTGGTTTTATCCCAGGTCATAATCTGCGGTGGCACAAAGCCGATATAGCCAATCTTCAGCGTCTGCTTGTTACCTTCCTGGTCAATTACCTCAGTGTCTTTGATCAGATAAGGCGTAAACAGCGGCTTTTTGGTCTTAACGTCGATGATATTGGCGTTAACGTAGGGGAACTTCGCTCCGGCCAGCGCGTTATGCAAATACTCCAGACCGTAGTTGAATTCATGATTGCCGAGGTTGCCCACCGCGTAATCCAGCGTATTGAGCGCCTTATATACCGGGTGAGTTTCGCCCGCTTTCAGCCCTTTGGCCGCCATGTAATCCCCGAGCGGGCTGCCCTGAATCAGATCGCCGTTATCAACCAGCACGCTGTTTTTGACTTCACCACGCGCGGCGTTGATCAGACTTGCCGTACGCACCAGGCCAAATTTTTCAGTCGGCGTGTCTTTGTAATAATCGAAATCCATCATATTGCTATGTAAATCAGTGGTTTCCATTATTCGCAGATCGACGGTCGCGGCATTCACGCTGGCTGCAATCAGCGTTGCCAGAAGCGTTGCACTAAACTTAATCATCAGGGGCATCCTTTTAAGATCTAAGCCACAAAAGAAAATGTATATAAATCTTCTTGCTTACAGAACTGTGAATCATGACATGAATATAGCGTTTAAAACCGCAGACGCTATCACAGTTGGCGGATCCCCTGACGATCGGGTATAAGTAAAACAACGAGTTAACACCACTGACAAACGAGGTGGAGAATGTTAGAACATGTATGCCAGCTTGCACGGAACGCGGGCGATGCCATTATGCAGGTCTACGATGGAATCAAACCGATGGAGATTACCAGCAAGCAGGATGATTCTCCGGTCACGGCGGCGGATATCGCTGCGCACACGGTGATCCTCGAAGGATTACAGGCGCTGACGCCGGATATTCCGGTTCTGTCTGAAGAAGCCCCTCCTGGCTGGGATGTTCGCCAGCACTGGCAGCGCTACTGGCTGGTCGATCCGTTGGACGGCACCAAAGAGTTCATTAAACGTAACGGTGAATTTACCGTTAATATTGCGCTGATTGAGCAGGGAAAGCCGGTACTTGGCGTGGTTTACGCGCCAGTGATGAAGGTGATGTACAGCGCGGCAGAAGGCAAAGCGTGGAAAGAAGAGTGCGGTGTGCGCAAACAAATCCAGGTACGTGACGCGCGTCCACCGCTGGTGGTGATTAGCCGTTCGCATGCCGACAATGAGTTAAAAGAGTATCTGCAACAACTGGGCGAGCACCAGACCACGTCGATTGGATCGTCGCTGAAATTCTGCCTGGTGGCGGAAGGGCGCGCGCAGCTGTATCCGCGTTTTGGGCCAACTAACGTCTGGGATACCGCCGCTGGCCACGCCGTTGCCGCCGCAGCCGGAGCGCACGTTCACGACTGGCAGGGGAAACCTCTGGACTACACCCCACGTGAATCGTTCCTCAACCCCGGCTTCCGCGTCTCTATTTACTGAGCAATTTATGCAGCAGGGCAATCACCTGCTGCACCTCTTCCTGCGTTAATGCGCCATCTTTTGCCCACTGTACGCGTCCGTCCTTATCAAGTACCGCAATAGCTGAGCTTTCTTCATCCAGTTGCCAGGCTTTACGCGCAATGCCGTTGCTGTCGACGATAAATTGTGACCATGGGTAGAGCTTCTTATTGCTCTCCAGACTGCTGCGCACAAACATACCGGAGCCAGGAATGGCGTCATCCGTGTTGACGATAGTGGTGGTCTGGTATTTGTCGTGCGGCAGGTTCGCCGCTTTGATGGCTTCAATCAGGTTCGCGTTTTTCTCTTTGGCGGAGGTGCGTCCGGCAATGTGTTGCACAATGCGTACTTTGCCGGGCAGTTGCGCGCTATTCCAGCTTTTGTAGCTAAACTTATCGTTATCGAGAATCAGTTCGCCGCGATCGGCGATCCCCACCGGCGGTACGCGCTGGTCAGTCTCAAACTTATGGGCGGAGGCAATCATCGGCAGCAGCAGGCACGACAGCGCCAGCAGTTTTCGTAAGGTCATAGGTTTTCCTTCTTTCTTTATTTTGCAGGTGATCCGACCACTTGGGCCTGGAATTTAATCATATGTGCGATTGATGCTTTTTCCCGCAAGCGCGATGCCAGTTTGCGGACGGGCGCACAAATCCTGCGAAAATCGAAGGCTTATACTGAAGACAGCGAAGCGTTGAAAAGATAATTCTGAATAATTGTAACTGGAAGGTAAATAAACTTATACACGCTGGAAACATCAACGAGATAGTCTATAGTCATAGGGCATTAAAATTTGCGCCTGAGGATTGTCGGACCGATTGTGGTACCGCAAAGGCGTAATGCTCAGCAGGAGACAACAATGAAAATTTTCCAACGATACAACCCGCTGCAGGTGGCGAAGTACGTGAAGATCCTGTTTCGTGGACGGTTATATATCAAGGATGTAGGCGCTTTTGAATTTGATAAGGGTAAGATTCTTATCCCAAAAGTGAAGGACAAGCTGCATTTTTCCGTGATGTCCGAAGTTAACCGTCAGGTCTTGCGTCTGCAAACTGAGATGGCTTGATCAAAGTGCTATGCGGTAGTTAAAAAAACGGCTCCAGGACAGGAGCCGTTGATGTTTCTGCAAGGCGCTATGACGCCTTCGCCTCTTCCTTCGCATCCGGCAGTTTCGGTACCAGAACGGTAGGTTTACTGTCCAGACGCGTCACCAGCAGCTGATCGATCTTGTAGTTATCGATATCCACTACTTCAAATTTGTAGCCTGAATACTTCACCGAGTCGGTGCGTTTCGGGATTTTACGCAACATGAACATCATAAAGCCGCCGATGGTCTCATAGTTGCCGGACTGCGGGAATTCGTCGATATCCAGGACGCGCATGACGTCATCAATCGGCGTACCGCCGTCGACTAACCATGAGTTTTCATCACGCGCCACGATCTGCTCTTCCAGGCCCTGACCGACTAAATCGCCCATCAGCGTGGTCATCACATCGTTGAGCGTGATAATCCCCACCACCAATGCATACTCGTTCATGATGACGGCAAAATCTTCGCCTGCGGTTTTGAAGCTTTCCAGCGCTTCAGAGAGCGTCAGCGTATCTGGGACAATCAGCGTATTGCGGATCTGTACGCCGCTGTTCAGCGCCATACTCTGGTTGGCCAGCACGCGGTTGAGGAGATCCTTTGAATCGACATAGCCAATGATGTGATCGATATCTTCGTTACACACCAGAAATTTGGAGTGCGGATGTTCCGCCACTTTGTTCTTCAGGCTCTGCTCGTCTTCATGAAGATCGAACCAGATAATATTCTCGCGCGAGGTCATAGAAGACGGTACGGTGCGGGATTCCAGTTCGAACACATTTTCAATCAGCTCATGTTCCTGCTTGCGCAGAACACCCGCCAGCGCACCGGCTTCGACCACGGCGTAAATGTCGTCTGACGTGATGTCATCTTTACGCACCATCGGAATTTTAAACAGGCGGAAAATGTTATTTGCCAGACCGTTAAAGAACCACACCAATGGGCGGAAGACCAGCAGACAGAAGCGCATCGGGTTGATGATACGCAAAGCCACGGCTTCTGGCGCAATCATACCGATGCGTTTCGGGGTTAAATCCGCGAACAGGATGAACAGGCCAGTAACCAGTGAGAAGGACAGAATAAAACTTAACTGTTCGGACAGCTCTGGAGCGAAGTACTTTGAGAACAGGCTGTAAAACGCCGGGGAAAAGGCCGCATCACCAACGATACCGCCGAGAATGGCGACCGCGTTTAGGCCAATCTGCACCACGGTAAAAAACATGCCGGGGTTTTCCTGCATCTTCAAAACACGCTGTGCGTTCACATTGCCTTCATCGGCAAGCAGCTTAAGTTTGATTTTGCGTGATGCGGCAAGCGAGATCTCGGATATCGAGAAAAACGCACTCACGGCGATTAGGCAGAGAATGACTAAAATACTGTTTAACATATCTTATCCGACCGTTCGGGTCAGATCCTCGGAAGGGAGAAGTTGATAAATCCGTGTGAAATACACATTGAAAACCGGCTCGTGGAAGTGAGCCGGTAAATTCAGGAGCTAGTATAGCGTAAGGTACTGTAACGTCGCCAGAGGGGGAAATTTATCCTTGTGGTGGCAAACACACCCCAATCCCGCCAATTCCGCAGTAGCCGTAAGGATTTTTGTGCAGATATTGTTGGTGATCGTCTTCGGCATAATAGAACGGGGTTGCCGTACTGATTTCCGTTGTAATGGTGCGCTCGTCGCCAGCGGCGGTCATCGCCGCCTGAAAACGCTCAAGGCTGGCCTGTGCCGCGGCGGTTTGCTCTGGCGTTAAGGGATAAATAGCGGAACGATACTGCGTACCGTGGTCGTTCCCCTGACGCATACCTTGCGCCGGATCGTGATTTTCCCAGAACACCTGCAGCAGTTGCTCGTAGCTGATAACATGCGGGTCATAGACGACGCGCACCGCTTCGGCATGCCCGGTATCGCCAGAACAGACTTCCCGATAGGTCGGGTTAGGGGTATAGCCGCCGGTGTATCCGGCTGCGGTGCTGTACACGCCGGGTAATGACCAGAATAAACGCTCCACGCCCCAGAAACATCCCATGGCGAAAAGGGCGATTTCCATACCGTCGGGCACGTTGGTCATCGAATGTTGGTTAACCGCATGCAGCGTTGCCACTGGCATCGGGGTGTTGCGTCCAGGTAGCGCATCTGCTTGAGTAACGAGATGCTTTCTATCAAATAAACTCATGGCCGTTCTCCCGAAATCAGTCATTTGGGTTAAGGTTGTAACGAGACGCGTCTTTGCCCACAATAAACGGCATGAATACGTCTAGATTTAAACATAAGAAATATTTGGGTTGTCGTCTGTTTTTCAACTCTTATTGTTGATTTTTTGTTAAGCCGAGGAACGGCATAGTATTTTTTTCCAGGGGTGGGAAAAAAGGATATTCAGGAGAAAATGTGCCACATATCCGTCAGTTATGTTGGGTGGGATTACTGTGCTTAAGTGGCTCCGCCGCCGCCGCGAATGTTCGCTTACAGGTCGAAGGATTATCAGGACCGCTGGAGAAAAACGTCCGTGCGCAGTTGTCCACGATTCAAAGTGATGAAGTCACGCCAGACCGACGCTTTCGTGCGCGTGTTGATGATGCCATCCGCGAAGGGCTAAAAGCGCTGGGCTACTTTGAGCCGACCATCGATTTTGAGCTGCGCCCCCCACCGGCAAAAGGACGCCAGGTGCTGATTGCCAAAGTAACCCCCGGCGAGCCGGTGCTGATTGGCGGCACCGAAGTGATTTTGCGCGGTGGCGCGCGTACGGATAAAGATTATCTGGATCTGCTGAAAACGCGCCCGGCAATCGGCACCGTGTTGAATCAGGGTGATTATGACAACTTCAAAAAATCCCTCACCAGCGTGGCGCTGCGCAAAGGCTATTTCGACAGTGAATTTAATAAAAGCCAGCTTGGAATAGCGCTTGAGCGCCGTCAGGCGTTCTGGGATATCGATTACAACAGCGGTGAACGCTATCGCTTTGGGCATGTCACCTTTGAAGGCTCGCAAATTCGTGATGAGTACCTGCAAAACCTGGTGCCATTTAAAGAAGGTGAAGAGTACGAGTCGAAAGATCTGGGGGAACTTAACCGTCGTCTGTCGGCGACCGGATGGTTTAATTCTGTGGTTGTCGCGCCAGAATTTGATAAAGCCCGCAAAACCAAAGTGCTGCCGCTTAAAGGCGTGGTCTCGCCGCGAACCGAAAACACCATCGAAACCGGGGTTGGTTATTCAACTGACGTCGGGCCACGGGTAAAGACCTCGTGGAAAAAGCCGTGGATGAACTCCTATGGCCACAGCCTGACCACTAGCGCCAGTATCTCTGCGCCAGAGCAGGTCCTTGATTTTAGTTATAAAATGCCGCTGTTAAAGAACCCGCTGGAGCAGTATTACCTGGTGCAGGGGGGCTTTAAGCGTACCGATTTAAACGACACCGAGCAGGACTCCACGACGCTTGCGGTTTCCCGTTACTGGGACCTTTCCAGCGGCTGGCAGCGCGCGATTAACCTGCGCTGGAGCCTCGACCACTTTACGCAGGGTAACGTCACCAATACCACCATGCTGCTCTATCCGGGCGTGATGATTAGCCGGACGCGTTCGCGCGGCGGTCTGATGCCCGTCTGGGGCGATTCTCAACGCTATTCCATTGATTATTCCAATACGGCCTGGGGTTCAGACGTTGATTTCTCTGTCTTCCAGGCGCAAAACGTCTGGATCCGTACGCTGTACGACAGGCATCGCTTTGTGATGCGCGGTAACCTCGGCTGGATTGAAACCGGGGACTTCGACAAAGTGCCACCGGATCTGCGTTTCTTCGCCGGGGGCGATCGCAGTATTCGCGGTTACAAATACAAATCTATTTCGCCCGAAGGCAGCGACGGTAAGCTGAAAGGGGCCTCGAAGCTGGCAACCGGCTCGCTGGAATACCAGTACAACGTGACCGGGAAATGGTGGGGCGCAATGTTTGTCGATAGCGGCGAAGCGGTCAGCGATATTCGCAAAAGCGATTTCAAAACCGGCGCCGGGGTCGGTGTGCGCTGGCAGTCGCCGGTCGGACCTATCAAGCTCGACTTTGCCGTCCCTGTCGGCGACAAAGATGAACATGGTTTACAGTTTTACATCGGTCTGGGGCCTGAATTATGAGTTTATGGAAGAAGATAAGCCTCGGCGTGCTAATTTTTATCCTGCTGTTGTTAGGCACGGTGGCGTTCCTTGTCGGCACCACCTCGGGCCTGCACCTGATCTTCAAGGCTGCTAATCGCTGGGTTCCGGGGCTGGAAATTGGTCAGGTTACCGGCGGCTGGCGGGATTTATCGCTCAAAAATATTCGTTATGACCAGCCTGGCGTGGCGGTGAATGCCGGTGAAGTGCATCTGGCCGTCGGGCTGGAGTGTCTTTGGGATAGTAGCCTGTGCGTCAACGATCTGTCGCTGAAAAATATCAACGTGGCGATCGACAGCAAAAAGATGCCGCCTTCAGCACCGGTTGAGGAGGAGGATAGCGGCCCGCTTAACCTTTCCACACCTTATCCGATCACGCTTTCGCGTGTGGCGCTGAATAACATCAATATCAAAATTGACGACACCACGGTTTCAGTGCTCGATTTTACCTCCGGCCTGAACTGGCAGGAAAAAACGCTGACCCTGAAGCCAACGTCATTACAGGGCCTGCTGATTGCCCTGCCTAAAGTGGCGGAAGTGGCGCAGGAAGAGGTCGTTGAACCGAAGATTCAAAACCCGCAGCCGGATGAAAAACCGCTCGGTGAAACGCTAAAAGATCTGTTCTCAAAGCCGGTGCTACCGGAAATGACCGATGTCCATCTGCCGCTCAACCTCAATATTGAGGAGTTTCGCGGCGAGCAACTGCGCGTGACCGGGGATACGGATTTAACGGTGCATAACATGCTGCTCAAAGTGAGCAGCATTGACGGCAACATGAAGCTCGACGCGCTGGATATCGACTCTAATCAGGGTACGGTAAACGCCAGCGGTACGGCGCAGCTCACCAACACATGGCCGGTGGATATTACCCTCAACAGCACGCTGAACGTCGATCCATTAAAAGGCGAAAAGGTGAAGCTGAAGGTCGGTGGCGCGCTGCGTGAACAGCTGGAAGTCGGCGTCAATCTGTCTGGCCCGGTTGATATGGACCTGCGCGCGCAAACGCGTCTGGCAGAAGCCGGATTACCGCTCAATCTGGAAGTGGTGAGTAAGCAGGTTTACTGGCCGTTTACCGGCGACAAGCAGTTCCAGGCCGATGACATCAAGCTCAAGCTGACCGGCAAAATGACCGACTATACGTTGTCGATGCGTACCGCGGTGAAAGGGCAGGATATCCCTCCGGCTACCATCACACTGGACGCCAAAGGCAACGAACAGCAGATCAATCTCGATAAACTGAGCATTGCGGCGCTGGAAGGCAAAACCGAGCTGAAAGCGCTGGTGGACTGGCAGCAGGCGATCAGTTGGCGCGGGGAGTTAACGCTGGACGGCATCGACACTGCGAAAACAATCCCGGACTGGCCGTCAAAGCTGAATGGTCTGGTGAAAACGCGCGGGAGTCTGTACGGCGGAAGCTGGCAGATAGAGATTCCTGAGCTGAAGCTGACCGGTAACGTGAAGCAGAACAAGGTTAATGTGAATGGTTCGCTGAAGGGGAACAGCTACCTGCAGTGGACGATCCCTGGCCTGCATCTGGAACTGGGACGCAACAGTGCGGACGTGAAAGGGGAACTGGGGGTCAAAGACCTCAATCTCGACGCGACGATTGATGCCCCAAGCCTGGATAACGCGCTGCCGGGATTAGGCGGTACGGCGAAAGGGTTGGTAAAAGTTCGCGGGACGGTAGAAGCGCCACAGCTGTTGGCGGACATCACCGCTCGCGGCCTGCGCTGGCAGGAGCTTTCCGTTGCTCAGGTTCGCGTCGAAGGCGACGTGAAATCGGCGGAGCAAATCGCCGGTAATCTCAACGTTCGCGTAGAGCGGATTGTACAACCTGACGTGAATATTGGCCTGGTGACGCTCGATGCCAAAGGCAGTGAGAGGCAGCATGAGCTACAGTTGCGCATCCAGGGCGAGCCGGTCTCCGGACAGCTCTCCCTGGCAGGCAGCTTTGATCGCAAAGAACAGCGCTGGAAAGGGGAGTTAAGCAATACCCGTTTCCAGACGCCGGTTGGCCCGTGGGCGCTTAATCGTGCGATCGCGTTGGATTACCGCAATCAGGAGCAAAAAATCAGCATTGGGCCGCACTGCTGGAACAACCCGAATGCGGAGCTGTGCGTACCACAAACCATTGATGCCGGTGCAGAAGGCCGCGCGGTGGTGAATCTCAACCGTTTCGACCTGGCGATGCTGAAATCGTTTATGCCGGATACGACTCAGGCCAGCGGGGTGTTCACCGGCAAAGCCGATGTCAGTTGGGACACGACCAAAGAGGGGCTGCCGCAGGGGCAGGTCACGCTTTCCGGACGCAACGTGAAGGTCACGCAAAGCGTGAACGATGCGCCGCTGCCAGTGGCATTTGAAACGTTGAATCTGACCGCCGACCTGCACGACAACCGTGCCGAACTGGGCTGGCTGATTCGCCTGACCAATAACGGACAGTTTGACGGAAAGGTGCAGGTGACGGATCCACAAGGGCGCCGTAACCTGGGCGGCAACGTCAATATCCGCAACTTCAATCTGGCGATGGTGAACCCTATCTTCTCACGTGGTGAAAAGGCCGCGGGGACGATCAACGCCAACCTGCGTCTGGGCGGCGATGTGCAAAGCCCGCAACTGCTTGGACAACTGCAACTGAGCGGACTGGATATCGACGGTAACTTTATGCCGTTTGACATGCAGCCAAGCCAGTTAGCCGTCAACTTCACCGGAACACGCTCAACGTTGGCGGGTGTGGTGCGTACACAGCAGGGAGAAATCAACCTGAGTGGCGACGCCGACTGGAGTCAGATCGACAACTGGCGGGCGCGCGTTGCGGCGAAAGGCAGTCGGGTGCGGATCACCGTGCCGCCGATGGTGCGTCTGGATGTCTCGCCGGATGTGGAATTTGAAGCGACACCGAGCCTGTTTACCCTGAACGGCAATGTCGATGTGCCGTGGGCGCGTATCGTGGTCCACGATCTGCCGGAAAGCGCGGTAGGGGTGTCCAGCGATATGGTGATGCTTAATAACGATCTCCAGCCTGAGAAACCGCAGACCGCCGGGATCCCGATCAACAGCAACCTGAACATCCACGTCGGTAATAACGTGCGTCTTGATGCCTTTGGTCTGAAAGCGCGGCTGACGGGCGATCTGAAGGTGGTGCAGGATAAACAGGGACTCGGGCTTAACGGACAGATTAATATCCCGAGCGGTCGCTTCCATGCCTATGGTCAGGATCTGATCGTGCGTAAGGGCGAGCTGTTATTCTCCGGTCCGCCGGATCAGCCGCTGCTCAATATTGAAGCGATTCGTAACCCGGATGCTACAGAAGATGACGTGATCGCTGGTGTTCGCGTCACGGGCACGGCTGATGAACCGAAAGCGGAGATCTTCTCCGACCCGGCGATGTCGCAGCAAATGGCGCTGTCTTACCTGCTTCGTGGGCAAGGACTGGATAGTGAACAGAGTGACAGCGCGGCGATGACTTCAATGCTTATTGGCCTGGGGGTTGCACAAAGTGGTCAGGTTGTGGGTAAAATCGGGGAGACATTTGGCGTAAGCAATCTGGCACTGGACACGCAAGGGGTGGGTGACTCATCTCAGGTCGTTGTCAGCGGATACGTACTGCCAGGTCTGCAGGTGAAATATGGTGTGGGTATATTTGACTCCTTAGCGACACTCACGCTACGTTATCGTCTGATGCCTAAGCTATATCTGGAAGCAGTGTCTGGCGTAGATCAGGCACTTGATTTGCTCTATCAGTTCGAGTTTTAGCAATGCGAATATTTGTCTATGGCAGTTTACGAACCAAACAAGGCAACAGCCACTGGATGACCAATGCCCTGTTGCTGGGAAATTTCAGTATCGACAACTACCAGTTGTACAGCCTGGGCCACTATCCAGGCGCCGTTCCGGGAAATGGAACAGTACACGGGGAAGTTTATCGTATTGATAACGCCACGCTGGCAGAGCTTGACGCTCTGCGTACCCGTGGTGGTGAATACGCACGCCAGCTAATTCAAACGCCGTACGGAAGTGCATGGATGTACGTGTACCAACGTCCGGTTGATGGCTTAACGCTGATTGAAAGCGGTAACTGGTTAGACAGAGACCAGTACTGATATGAACACGCCACCCTCGGGTGGCGTTGTTTTTCGCTCTTAATTTTTGTTTATCTCATCATTGCGATGAACATTTCCCCACTCACACATCATATCTAAGACCGGAATCAGCGACAGCCCTCTCTTTGAGAGGCTGTACTCGACCTTTGGCGGAATTTGCGGGTACTCGTTTCTGATTATTAATCCATCACTTTCGAGTTCTTTCAGCGTCAGGCTGAGTGTGCGATATGAAATTGTTCCTATACGGCGTTGGAGTTCATTGAATCTCAGGATGGGACTGGTCCCCGTCAACGAGTAGAGAATGATCATTTTATATTTTCCGCTCACCAGTGAAAGCGTGTAGGCAAACCCGGTATCCCCCAAAAGTTCGCACGGGGAAGTGACTCTCTCTTCGTTCATTACACTAACCTTTTGTATAGTATATATCAACAATGACAGTATTGTACTTTAAAATAATTATAATTATGATGCAAACATCAAATAAATACTGAATGGTTCAGTAAATTATGGAGGATTTTATTTGAAAACACTCATTGTTGTTGTTCATCCCAATTTTAATAACTCTGTTATAAATAAACGCTGGGCAGATGAACTCGCTAAATATCCTGACTTATTTACGGTTCATCATCTTTATCAAGCCTATGCTGATGGTATTATTGATGTTGAACGTGAGCAGAAGTTAATTGAACAACATGATAGTATTATTCTACAGTTTCCACTGTACTGGTTTAATTGCCCTCCCTTACTGAAAAAATGGCTGGATGAGGTATTCACTTACGGCTGGGCATATGGCTCAACAAGCCGTCATGCCTTCAAAGGTCGCAAGTTTTCACTGGCGGTGAGTGCGGGCATTAAAGAGTCGGATTTTTCACATGATGGACGCTATCAGTATTCAATGCAGGAAATACTTTTGCCATTTGAAATGACAGCGAAATATGTCGGGGCAAATTACTTGCCATTCCACGCTTTTTACGGCGCAGAGGATAAATTTTCACAGGAAGAATTAGAGAAAAATGTGAGAGAGTATATTGATTATCTGCGCTCTTTTTAATTATTTCCTCAGTATAAAATTGCACACGATGAGTTGCCAGAGCTTTAATTAAAAAAAAGCCCCGATATTTATCGGGGCTTAGTCATGTGCGATCTTACTTCTTCGCGCGCTCGAAGGATGCAACGATTTCAGCTTTAGCGGCTTCAGCGTTGTCCCAACCGTCAACTTTTACCCATTTGCCTGCTTCGAGATCTTTGTAATGCTCGAAGAAGTGGGTGATCTGCGCTTTCAGCAGTTCCGGCAGGTCGGACACATCTTTGATGTGATCGTATTCTTTGCTCAGCTTGGTGTGCGGTACCGCAACCAGTTTCGCATCTTCACCGGATTCGTCGGTCATTTTCAGAACGCCAACCGGACGGCAGCGGATCACTGAACCAGGCTCCAGCGGGTACGGAGTCGGGACCAGAACGTCAACCGGATCGCCATCCAGAGACAGGGTGTGGTTGATGTAACCGTAGTTGCACGGATAGAACATCGCGGTGGACATGAAGCGGTCAACGAACAGGGCGCCGCTCTCTTTGTCAACTTCGTATTTGATCGGATCTGCGTTGGCAGGGATCTCGATAACAACGTAGATATCTTCCGGCAGGTCTTTACCGGCAGGGACGTTGAGTAAGCTCATGTCTGTTTCCTTTAAATAAGCTATGGCAAACAAGTGGCGGGTATTATAGCCAACTCGCGCGGAATGTCTCCGCTTGTTTTCGCTTTCTCTACTCCCATTTTCTTCTTTTTGCTCCTCTCTGGTGACAGAAAAATCCATATCTTCAGCTGCATTTTTCATAGTGATATGAAAGCGATTACAAACTTGTGATTAACGTTTTATTTACTTTTTTGAAGTGTGATGTAACGCAATCCGTTACATGCTCAATTGTCTATAGTTTTTTCGCGACGGTTTATTAACCAACAATAATCACCCTACGAGGACGCACTTATGTGGAAGCGCTTACTTATAGTCACAGCAGTTTCGGCAGCCATGTCGTCTATGGCAATAGCAGCCCCTTTAACCGTAGGATTTTCGCAGGTTGGCTCTGAATCCGGCTGGCGCGCCGCAGAAACCAACGTGGCGAAAAGCGAGGCCGAAAAACGCGGAATTACGCTGAAAATCGCTGACGGCCAGCAAAAGCAGGAAAACCAGATTAAAGCAGTCCGTTCATTTGTTGCTCAGGGCGTCGATGCCATCTTTATTGCGCCGGTCGTGGCAACAGGTTGGGAGCCGGTGTTAAAAGAGGCCAAAGATGCCGATATTCCGGTCTTTTTGCTTGATCGTTCCATCGATGTAAAAGACAAATCTCTCTATATGACTACCGTCACCGCCGATAACGTGCTGGAAGGCAAATTGATCGGCGACTGGCTAATTAAAGAGGTGAACGGCAAGCCGTGTAACGTCGTTGAGTTACAAGGGACCGTTGGTGCCAGCGTGGCGATCGATCGTAAGAAAGGGTTCGCTGAAGCCATCGCTAACGCGCCAAACATCAAAATTATCCGCTCTCAGTCCGGCGATTTCACCCGCAGTAAAGGGAAAGAAGTGATGGAGAGCTTTATCAAAGCGGAAAACAACGGCAAGAACATCTGCATGGTTTACGCCCACAACGATGACATGGCGATCGGCGCTATTCAGGCGATCAAAGAGGCTGGCCTGAAACCAGGCAAAGACATTCTGACGGGGTCAATCGACGGCGTACCGGATATCTACAAAGCGATGATTGATGGCGAAGCCAATGCCAGCGTCGAGCTGACGCCGAATATGGCAGGCCCGGCATTTGACGCGCTGGAGAAATTCAAAAAAGACGGCACGATGCCTGAGAAGCTGACCATTACCAAATCGATCCTCTATCTGCCGGATACCGCGAAAGAAGAGCTAGAGAAGAAGAAAAACATGGGCTACTAGTTTTGCTGTCGGTCTTCCGTAGGCCGGATAAGGCGTTACGCCGCCATCCGGCATTTGTTGCCTGATGGCGCTGCGCTTATCAGGCCTACGAAACGCCGTGACCTCGTACCGGAGGAATGCCATGACCACCGACCAATACCAGGAAATCCTCCGCACAGAGGGCTTAAGCAAATTCTTTCCCGGCGTCAAAGCGCTGGATAACGTGGATTTCAGCCTGCGACGCGGCGAGATCATGGCGCTGCTCGGCGAAAACGGGGCGGGGAAATCGACGCTGATCAAAGCGCTGACCGGTGTTTATCATGCCGATCGCGGTATGATCTGGCTCGAAGGCCAACCTGTCTCCCCCAAAAATACCGCCCATGCCCAGCAACTGGGGATTGGCACCGTGTACCAGGAAGTGAATCTGCTGCCCAATATGTCGGTAGCGGATAATTTGTTTATTGGCCGCGAACCGCGGCGCTTTGGCCTGTTGCAGCGCAAACAGATGGAAAAGCGCGCGACGGAGCTGATGGCGTCGTACGGTTTTTCTCTTGATGTGCGCGAGCCTCTGAACCGCTTTTCCGTGGCAATGCAGCAGATCGTTGCCATTTGCCGGGCGATCGATCTCTCTGCGAAGGTGCTGATCCTCGATGAACCTACCGCCAGCCTCGATACCCAGGAAGTTGAAATGCTGTTCGGCCTGATGCGGCATCTGCGCGATCGCGGTGTCAGTCTGATCTTCGTCACCCATTTCCTCGATCAGGTTTATCAGGTCAGCGATCGCATCACCGTCCTGCGTAACGGTGGCTTTGTGGGCTGTCGTGAAACTCGCGAGCTGCCACAGATCGAACTGGTCAAAATGATGCTGGGTCGCGAACTGGATACCCATGCGCTACAGCGTGCGGGCCGCACGTTGCTGAGTAATAAACCGGTGGCGGCGTTTAGCGGCTTTGGCAAGAAAGGCACTATCGCCCCGTTCGATCTGCAGGTGCGTCCAGGTGAGATCGTCGGTCTCGCCGGGCTGCTGGGATCCGGGCGGACGGAAACCGCGGAAGTGATCTTTGGCATTAAACCCGCCGACAGCGGCAGCGCATTGATCAAAGGTAAACCGCAGACCTTGCGATCGCCGCATCAGGCTTCGTGCCTGGGAATCGGTTTTTGCCCGGAGGATCGCAAAACGGATGGCATAATCGCCGCCGCCTCGGTACGCGAAAACATCATTCTGGCGTTGCAGGCGCAGCGCGGCTGGTTGCGCCCAATTCCCCGTAAAGAACAAAACGAGATTGCCGAGCGCTTTATTCGCCAGCTTGGTATTCGCACCCCTAACGCTGAACAACCGATCGAATTTCTCTCCGGCGGCAATCAGCAAAAAGTCTTGTTGTCGCGCTGGTTACTGACCAAACCGCAGTTTCTGATCCTCGATGAACCCACGCGCGGGATCGACGTCGGCGCGCATGCCGAGATCATCCGCCTGATCGAAACGCTGTGCGCCGATGGTTTGGCCCTGCTGGTTATCTCATCGGAACTGGAAGAACTGGTGGGTTATGCCGATCGGGTCATTATTATGCGCGATCGCAAACAGGTGGCCGAGATCCCACTGGCTGAATTGTCCGTCCCGGCGATCATGAACGCCATTGCGGCCTAAGGAGACTATGGTGATGCCTCAATCTCTCCCTCAATCCAATCCGCCTAAACGACGGTTTCATTGGCCCAAGGGGATGCCACAGCTGGTAGCGTTGTTGCTGGTACTGCTGGTGGACAGTCTGGTTGCGCCGCACTTCTACCAGGTGATTTTGCAGGATGGTCGGCTGTTCGGTAGCCCGATTGATATTCTCAACCGCGCTGCACCCGTGGCGCTGTTGGCGATTGGTATGACGCTGGTGATTGCCACTGGTGGCATTGATCTTTCCGTTGGTGCCGTGATGGCCATTGCCGGGGCGACGACCGCTGCGATGACGGTGGCCGGGCACAGCCTGCCGGTGGTGCTGCTTGCCGCCTTAGGCTCTGGCATTCTGGCGGGATTGTGGAACGGAATTCTGGTGGCCATCCTCAAGATCCAACCGTTCGTCGCCACGTTGATCCTGATGGTCGCTGGGCGCGGAGTGGCGCAGTTGATCACCTCCGGGCAGATCGTCACCTTCAACTCGCCTGAGCTTTCCTGGCTTGGCAGTGGCTCGCTGTTACTGTTCCCCACGCCGGTGATTATTGCGTTACTGACGCTGGTGGTGTTCTGGCTGCTGACGCGTAAAACGGCGCTGGGCATGTTTATTGAAGCGGTGGGTATCAACATTCGTGCGGCGAAAAACGCCGGGGTCAACACCCGCATTATTGTGATGCTTACCTATGTGCTGAGCGGCCTGTGTGCCGCTATCGCCGGGATCATTGTCACGGCGGATATTCGCGGCGCGGATGCGAATAACGCCGGATTATGGCTGGAGCTGGACGCTATTCTCGCGGTTGTTATCGGCGGCGGCTCGCTGATGGGCGGGCGTTTTAACCTGCTGCTGTCGGTGATCGGCGCGTTAATTATTCAGGGGATGAACACCGGGATTTTACTGTCGGGCTTCCAGCCGGAACTGAATCAGGTGGTCAAAGCCGTCGTGGTGTTGTGTGTGCTGGTTGTACAGTCACAACGCTTTATCAGCCTGATAAAAGGAGTGCGTGGTCATGATAAAACGTAATTTACCACTGATGATCACCCTCGGCGTGTTTGCGCTGGGCTACCTCTACTGTCTGACGCAATTTCCGGCTTTTGCTTCCACCCGGGTGATTTGCAATATCCTGACCGATAACGCTTTTTTAGGAATTATTGCCGTCGGCATGACCTTCGTGATCCTCTCTGGCGGGATCGACCTTTCCGTTGGCTCGGTAATCGCCTTTACCGGCGTATTTCTGGCAAAGGCGATTGGCTACTGGGGGATTTCTCCGTTACTGGCGTTCCCGCTGATTTTGCTGATGGGCTGCGCGTTTGGCGCGTTTATGGGATTGCTGATTGATGCGCTGAAGATCCCGGCGTTTATCATTACCCTGGCGGGAATGTTCTTTTTGCGCGGCGTTAGCTATCTGGTTTCTGAAGAGTCGATCCCAATTAACCATCCGGTTTATGACATGCTCTCCAGCCTGGCATGGAAAATCCCCGGCGGCGGCCGTCTGAGCGCGATGGGATTGCTGATGTTGGCGGTGGTGGTCATCGGCATCTTTCTGGCGCATCGTACGCGGTTCGGTAATCAGGTTTATGCGATTGGCGGCAACGCCACCTCTGCTAACCTGATGGGGATCTCCACCCGCAGCACCACCATCCGTATTTATATGTTGTCTACCGGTTTGGCTACGCTGGCTGGCATTGTCTTTTCAATTTATACCCAGGCCGGTTATGCGCTGGCGGGCGTCGGTGTCGAGCTGGATGCGATTGCCTCAGTCGTGATTGGCGGTACGCTGTTGAGCGGCGGAGTGGGTACGGTTTTAGGCGCCTTGTTTGGCGTGGCTATTCAGGGGCTGATCCAGACCTATATTAATTTTGACGGCACATTAAGTTCCTGGTGGACCAAGATCGCGATTGGTATTTTATTGTTTATTTTTATTGCCTTACAACGCGGTCTCACGGTGCTTTGGGAAAATCGTCAAAGCTCGCCGGTCACCCGCGTAAGCACGGCGACAACACCAAAGTAACATCATGATTTTTCACAAGACATTTAAATAGCTAAACTTTTTCCGGTTGTAGTCGATAGGTTCTGTACAGGTCTGTTTTAACCCTACAACCGGAAATATAACAATGCCAAAATCCCTTTCAATTCGATCAAGTTTGTTGGTGTTATTGTCTCTGCTGGCGTTTCTTCTTTTGCTGACCGGCGGAATGGGGCTATACGCCTCTACCCGCATTATTACTTCATTGATTTATCAAGGTATTATGAGCGCAGCGATGCTAGCGGCCATCGCATTGCTGGCGGTTATTTGGTTTATGCTGCGAAATAAGTTTCTCAAACCGCTGGATAACATTGTTGAACAGCTGGAACGTCTGGCGACAGGTGATTTGTCGCCGGTTAGCGCGCTGTCGGCCAGCGCCGAATTTAACCGCCTCAACGCCGCAATGGATGACATGCGCCATGCGCTGGGCGACTCGGTGCAACGCGTTCGTGACGCCAGCTCGCAAATTGATATCGGTAGCCGTGAACTGACGGCCGGAAACCAGCATCTGGCGCAGCGTACTGAATCGACAGCCACATCGCTGGAACAGACCGCCGCCAGCATGGAAGAGTTAACGGCGACCGTGAAACAGAATGCGGACAACGCCGAACAGGCGCACCAGTTGGCAAAATCGGTATCGGATACCGCCGATCGCGGCAGCGAGATGGTGTGCTATGTGATCGAGAAAATGCGCGATATTGCCGGCAGTTCCAGCCGCATTGCCGACATTCTTAGCGTGATTGACGGCATTGCATTTCAGACCAATATTCTGGCGCTCAATGCCTCCGTTGAAGCGGCGCGAGCCGGTGAGCAAGGACGGGGTTTTGCGGTTGTTGCAGGTGAAGTACGTAATCTGGCCAGCCGCAGTGCCGAAGCGGCAAAAGAGATCCGCGCGTTAATCAGCGATTCGCACACCCACGTCGGTGAAGGCAGCGAGCTGGCGCAGCAGGCGGGTGAAACCATGGATGAAATTGCTACTGAAGTGATGCGCATGACTAAGCTGATGCGTGAAATCGCCAGTGCGTCCCAGGAACAGAGTCGCGGCATAGAGCAGGTGAATATCGCGGTGATGCAGATGGATGAAACGGCGCAGCAAAATGCGGCACTGGTACAGCAGTCTTCAGCGGCTACCCGCTCGCTGGAAGAACAGTCACATGCGCTGCTGGAGGCGATGGCGGCGTTTAAGCTACAGACAGCGTAACCGAACGTAGGCCTGATAAGGCGAAGCCACCATCAGGTAATGTCACTGCATCATGCCGGATGGCGCTTCGCTTATCCGGCCTACAATGTGCAGTAGGCCGGGAAATTGCGCTTACGCGTCCGGGAACTCGCGGATAAAGCGTTCTACATCTTCGACCATATGGTCGTTGCCCACGAAGAAGGAGCGGCGCTGGTGCAGGCTTTCCGGAATGATATCCAGAATACGCTCTTTACCATCGCTGGCTTTGCCGCCCGCCTGCTCGGCCAGGAAGGCCATCGGGTTGCATTCGTACAGCAGACGCAGTTTCCCTTGCGGGTGGCTGGCGGTGCTTGGGTACAAGTAGATTCCTCCCTTCAGCAGATTGCGATGGAAATCCGCAACCAGAGAGCCAATGTAGCGCGAGGTGTACGGGCGCTGGGTTGACTTATCTTCTTCCTGACAGAATTTAATGTACTTCTTCACGCCATTCGGGAATTTGATGTAGTTGCCTTCGTTAATGGAGTACGTGCTGCCTTTCGCCGGGAAGCGCATACGTTCCTGGCTGAGGCAGAATACGCCCAGAGAAGGATCGTAGGTAAAGGCGTGTACGCCACAGCCGGTGGTATATACCAGCATGGTGGAAGAACCATAAACAACGTAGCCCGCAGCAACCTGCTTGTTGCCCGGCTGCAGGAAATCCTCTTCCGTAACCGGTGTGCCGACTGGGGTTACGCGGCGGTAAATAGAGAAAATAGTACCGACAGAGACGTTAACATCGATGTTGGATGAGCCATCCAGCGGATCCATTAGCACAACATATTTTGCGTGTTCGCAGCCTTCGAAGACGACGATTTCATCTTCTTCTTCCGAGGCGATGCCCGCCACAATGTCGCGCGCCTTCAGTGCAGCTTTCAGTTTTTCGTTCGCGAACAGATCGAGTTTCTGCTGAACCTCTCCCTGCACGTTCTCAGCACCGCTGGCACCCAGGATATCGACCAGACCGGCCTTGTTGATATCGCGGTGGATGATCTTGGCGCCCAGCTTTATTGCCGACAACAAAGCAGTGAGTTCACCGGTAGCATGAGAAAACTCGTGCTGCTTTTCGACAATAAATTCACCTAACGTTTTCATAACACTTTCCCTGCAATTTATGTGGAGTAAAGCGACCGCAACAATATTAACAAATATTTCCATTGTTGCGCTTAGGTGAATCGCGCCAGCAAACTACGGAATATCCTGAAATGCGTTTCTCACTTGCCGGACATGTGCGTAAAATGGCCCCCAGATTAAAAAAGGATAGTGACGTATGCGCATTCATATTTTGGGAATTTGTGGCACTTTCATGGGCGGTCTGGCGATGCTCGCGCGCTCGCTTGGTCATGAAGTAACCGGTTCGGACGCCAATGTGTATCCGCCGATGAGTACCTTACTTGAGAAGCAAGGCATTGATTTGATTCAGGGGTACGATGCCAGCCAGCTCGACCCGCAGCCGGACCTGGTGATCATCGGTAACGCCATGACCCGTGGTAATCCCTGCGTGGAAGCGGTGCTTGAGAAGAACATTCCATACATGTCCGGCCCGCAATGGCTGCATGACTTTGTGCTGCGCGATCGCTGGGTGCTGGCGGTTGCGGGGACGCACGGCAAAACCACCACTGCCGGAATGGCGACCTGGATCCTCGAAGCCTGCGGCTATAAGCCAGGCTTTGTGATCGGTGGCGTTCCGGGCAACTTTGAGGTTTCTGCGCGTCTGGGCGAAAGCGACTTCTTCGTGATTGAGGCGGATGAGTACGACTGCGCCTTCTTCGATAAGCGTTCTAAATTCGTGCATTACTGCCCGCGCACGCTGATCCTCAACAATCTTGAGTTCGATCACGCGGACATCTTTGACGATCTGAAAGCTATTCAGAAACAGTTCCATCACCTGGTGCGTATCGTGCCGGGCCAGGGACGCATCATCTACCCGGAAAACGACATCAATCTGAAACAGACGATGGCGATGGGCTGCTGGAGCGAACAAGAGCTGGTGGGCGAACAAGGCCACTGGCAGGCGAAAAAACTCACTACCGATGCCTCCGAGTGGGAAGTGTGGCTGGACGGTGAAAACGTTGGCGTAGTGAAGTGGGGGCTGGTTGGCGAACATAACATGCACAACGGTCTGATGGCGATTGCGGCTGCCCGTCATGTTGGCGTAGTGCCTGCCGACGCGGCGAATGCGCTGGGCTCATTCATCAACGCCCGTCGTCGTCTTGAACTGCGCGGCGAAGCGAATGGCGTGACGGTGTATGACGATTTTGCTCATCACCCGACGGCGATTCTGGCAACGCTTGCTGCACTGCGCGGTAAAGTGGGCGGCACTGCGCGCATTATCGCGGTCCTGGAACCTCGCTCGAACACCATGAAAATGGGCCTGTGCAAAGATGACCTGGCGCCATCGTTAGGTCGTGCGGACGAAGTGTTCCTGCTGCAACCGCCGCACATTCCGTGGCAGGTAGCAGAAGTCGCTGAAGCCTGCGTACAGCCTGCGCACTGGAGCGGCGATGTGGATGCGCTGGCAGATATGGTGGTGAAAACCGCACAGCCAGGCGATCACATCCTGGTGATGAGCAACGGCGGGTTTGGCGGTATTCATCAGAAACTGCTGGACGGCCTGGCGAAAAAAGCTCAAGACTTAACAGCGTATTAAATTACTATGCGGTCAGCCATCTTTGTGGCTGGCTGTTTTATATTGGGCATCTTGCTATTGAAAGCGCATACCGCTCACAGGGAGGCGTTAAAGCAATACTGAAAAAAATCATTTGCCGCTCAGTATTGAAAAAGAGTAGACGCATATCCTTAAGGTAATCAGTGTAATACACTAAGAGTGTTCCGCCAATTGCCGTATGCGGGACGAAAAGAGCCAGTTCGCAATAACAGATGAAGGTTTCGTGATTTATAAACGTCATCTTCTGCCTTTCAACGTTTGCGATGCCGCCTGGCTGCGGGCATCGTCCAGTCATAACAATGCTGATCCTGTCGCATTTATGCGGTCAGATTCAGATTGCTCAGAACCCAGCCCGCCAGCAAATTCTGTACTGAAGGTAACCACAGCGCAATTTGAATGTTGTTAACTGTATGATCAGTTCATTTGTGCTAATATAGTTATTTACGAAATTTTCGTTCTATTAGAGTATTATGCATGTCTAAACATCAAACTCAACTTTCCTTACTGCAGGATGATATCCGCAGTCGCTATGACAGCCTTAGCAAACGCCTTAAACAAGTTGCTCAGTATATTCTGGATAACAGTAATAGCGTTGCTTTTGACACGGTTGCTTCCATTGCGCAACATGCGGATGTTCCCCCTTCGACACTGATTCGTTTTGCTAATGCGTTTGGTTTTAGCGGATTTAATGAAATGAAACAGGTGTTTCGCCAGCATCTGATGGAGGAAACTGTAAGCTATACCGAGCGGGCGCGTCTGTTCAGACAGAAAAATGCGGATGAGGGGGAACCTACCCCGGAAAAGCCGGGTGAAATTCTGAAGCTATTTTCAATGGTGAATGCACAGGTATTACAACAATTACCGGTGCAGATTAAAAATGAGCAGTTGGATGCGGCGATAAATCTGTTAGCGAAAGCCGACAATATTTATGTGATTGGATTACGTCGTTCGTTTAGCGTGGCCAGTTATTTAACCTACGCATTGCGTCATCTGGAGAGACGGGCATTTTTAATTGACGGTATTGGCGGAATGTTCTCTGAACAGCTAAGTATGGTCAGCCCCGACGATGTTGTTATTGCCATCAGCTACTCGCCTTACGCGCAGGAAGTGGTGGAATTGGTCGAGCTTGGCGCGAAACGGGGTGCGCACCATATTGCGATAACTGATAGTCAGGTCAGCCCGCTGGCAGCGTTCAGTGAAGTCTGTTTTGTGGTACGTGAAGCGCAGGTCGATGGTTTCCGGTCTCAGGTTGCGTCCATGTGTCTGGCGCAGACGTTAGCTGTTTCACTGGCGCTGGCGACGGAGTAAAAAAAAACAAGCCGATGATCGTATTTAGCGATCATCGGCATTGTGGTGAGAGTTAATCAGAATAACGTTCGGCTTGGATTGGCGGCAGTTTTTTTCTGCGTTTTGCTAACACGACGCTCTCCATTTTCTCCAGCGAAATACCTTTTGTTTCCGGCAGGTAACGGCAGATAAAAAAGTAACTGAAGACGCAGCAGATAGCGAATATCCACATCGGAAATGCGCCGTGGAAATGAGAAAGTAAATACGGGTTTTCATTAATCATCGGGAAGCATTGTGAAACTATAAAGTTTGCCATCCACATAAATCCGACCGAAATACTCATTCCCTGTGACCTCATCCGGTTAGGGAATATTTCAGAAATAAGCACCCATGCACCCACGCCCCAGGAAAGCGCGTAGAAAATCATAAAGAACAGCATACCAAATAGCGCGAAATAACCGGTTGCCTGGCTGTACAGCGCCCATGATGTGAGCAACAAGCCGATGATGCTGCCGATAGTGCCTTTCCGCATCAGTGACAAACGACCCATCTTATCCATAATCATTGCGCCAATAATGGAGCCGATAAGCTGAATTACGCCGATCCAGATTGTCTGGAAGAGGGCCTCCTGGGCGCTACCGGTCACATCCTTCAGGACGATTGGCGCGTAATACATCATTACGTTAACCCCTGTCACCTGTTGCAGCATAGCGATCATGCAGCCCAGAATCAGGATGAAACGCACGTTCCCATCGCGGTAATTGAGTTTTTGATGTGCGTTTAGTTGGTCATTTTGCAGTGAGGTTTTTATATCGGCAAGAAGATGTCTGGCGTGCTCTTCGTTGGATATTTTGGTCAGGATTTTTAGCGTCTCCTCCTCGCGACCAATCATCATCATCCAGCGGGGAGATTCCGGGATTAAAAAGACTAAAATACAGAACAAAATGCAGGGAATAATTCCCGCAGCAAACATATAGCGCCAGCCAAGTTCAATAAGCCAGGTATCCGCTGCAATCGATGCTATTTTGTAGTTAACGTAGAAGATCAGAATCTGCCCAAAAACGATAGCGAACTGCTGCATACTTAATGCTCTGCCGCGCATATTTTTAGGTGAGACTTCAGACATATACATCGGTGATACTGTTGCCGCCAGACCGACTGCCAGTCCACCGATAATGCGATAAATCACAAAATGGGTGAACGTGAAGGAAAGGGAAGTACCTACTGCGGAAATAGTGAATAACAGCGCTGAAATCATCAATGATTTCTTGCGTCCAAAACGTTTGGATAAATATCCGGCGCTAAACGAGCCAATAACGCACCCCACCACAACGCAGGAAACCGCCCAGCCGGTCTCAGCAGGAGATAGATGAAAGTAGCTGGTAAGTGAACCAATCGCACCTGAAATAACAGCAGTATCGTAGCCAAATAATATTCCGCCCAGTGCGGCAATCGCGCAGATGCGTAATATGTAACCCGTATTATAACAACTATCTGATGTGGACATAGGTAGATTATCTCCAGAATAAACTTCATCTATCCGTTTGAATTTAATGAACAAATAGACAAATTCATCTTATATCGGTCATTGCCGTAGCGCTGCCGACGATCTTATAGCTATTGAGAACTCTCGTTTCACAACCTATGTTTTAATTTCAAATAGATCAATAATGAAACTTATGTTTTGTTATGGGTATCACATTTCGAATTTCATAATCCTGGCGTTTTTTATCGTTAAGATGCTGGGTTTTGCGCAATGGATTTACTTATGTTTATGAAATTGTTTGATTTTATTGGTTTTGTGGCAGTGCCTGGGTTCAATTTGTCAGGGGCCGTACTTTTTGCTCTTTCCTGGAACATCTCCATTTCGTGATCTTTTGCATGGAATTTTTCTTCTAATTGGTGCAAAAATAAAATGAAAAATTTCATTGGTGTGTTGTTTCCTCAACAGGCAAGGGAGGGGTTATGTCTCAGAGAAGTAAGTACAATTCGGCCTATGTGTACGCCCTGTGTTGTATTGCGGCACTGGCTGGATTGATGTTTGGGTATTCAACGGCGGTGATTACCGGGGTGGTATTGCCTTTACAGCAGTATTACCGACTGACACCAACCGAGACCGGGTGGGCCGTTTCCAGTATCGTGATTGGTTGTATTATCGGTGCGCTGGTCGGTGGAAAAATTGCCGATAAACTGGGGCGTAAGCCTGCGCTTCTGATCATTGCGATCATTTTTATTGCTTCTTCCTTAGGGGCGGCGATGAGTGAATCGTTCATGATCTTCTCTCTTTCCCGCATTGTGTGCGGTTTTGCGGTTGGGATGGCCGGAACGGCATCCACTATGTATATGTCTGAACTGGCGCCTGCTGAAATTCGCGGCAAAGCGCTGGGCATTTACAATATCTCCGTGGTGTCTGGCCAGGTTATCGTTTTTATAGTCAACTATCTGATAGCAAAAGGAATGCCTGCGGATGTGCTGGTTTCCCAGGGCTGGAAGACTATGCTTTTTGCCCAAGTGGTGCCATCAATCGCGATGTTAGCGATTACGCTTTTCCTACCCGAATCACCGGCATGGTGCGCTCGTAACAACCGCGGCGAAGCCCGTTCGATAAAGGTGCTTACCCGGGTTTATAGTGGATTAACGGCCACAGATGTGGCTGCTATTTTTGACGGCATGAAAGAAACCTTACGCCCACAGGACAACGTCGCAGGGGGAGAACGCACCAACCTGAAAAGCTCACCGGTGCTCCGCTATATTTTGTTGGTTGGATGCTGTATCGCCGTTTTGCAACAGTTCACAGGCGTTAACGTAATGAACTATTACGCGCCGTTGGTGTTGCAGAACAGCAGTACCGAAGTGGTTATGTTTCAGACCATTTTTATCGCGGTATGCAATGTGGTGGGCAGTTTTATCGGCATGATCCTGTTCGACCGCTATGGCCGTATTCCGATTATGAAAATTGGTACCATCGGCTCAATTGTCGGTCTGCTGATCGCGTCATACGGTTTGTACACCCACGATACAGGCTACATTACCATCTTTGGTATCCTGTTTTTTATGCTGCTGTTTGCCGTCAGTTGGAGCGTTGGCGCATGGGTACTGATTTCTGAGGTTTTCCCTGAAAAGATTAAAGGTTTTGGGATGGGGTTGGCGGTGAGCCTGATGTGGATAGCCAACTTCCTCATCTCACTGTTGTTCCCGGTCATAAATGATAACGCGTGGCTGCAGGAGGCCTTCGGCGGTGCTTTCTCGATGTGGATCTTTGTCGTCTTTAATTTGGTCTGCTATGTCTTTATTTCTCGTTATGTACCGGAAACGAAAGGGATACCGCTAACGGAAATTGAACGGCTGGCCGAGGACAAGCTGCGTGAAATTCAGGGGAAACGTCGCGATGTAATAGCCTGAGACATCTCTGAGATTAGTGGAGAATATCCAGAGATATTCTCCGCTGGTTTACACAACCTTCAATCCCTCCAGCGAGTGCGCACAGGATATACCCTGTTGAAACCTCCACTGTATTGATCACCTCTACGTAAATACTTGCTCCATAATAATATCGGCAAATAGGGTAAGTCTTCTTCTGCATCATTATTTTTTAACAGAAAACCATTGTGTATTCCTGGTGGGAGCCGTGTCGTAATACGCTATATACAAAACAGGGAAATAATTTAAGAGAAGGCGGATATCGATCTTATGAGATTGTGTGGCGCAGAGTTGAATAAAAAAGCCAGCCGCAGAGGACGGCTGGCAAAGTACCACGCAACGAAGTGTTATCGCGGGTAGTCTGCTGAGTTAATCCACGCGTGGTTCTCTTCCCAGGTGAAACGCCATTTTCGTAGTGGACCAGCCATCACGTTCAGATAGTAGTTATCGTAACCCGCGATGGTGGCAACCGGGTGGTAGCCTTTAGGTACTTTCACTACATCCCGGTTATAGACCGCCATACATTCATCCAGGCTGCGATCGTCAGTGTAGACACGCTGTAAGCAGAACCCCTGAGGTGGATTGAAACGGTGATAGTACGTCTCTTCCAGATAGGTCTCCTGACCTTCAACTGCCGTATCGTGCTTGTGCGCGGGCCAGGAGCTGGTATCGCCTTCATTAGTGTACACTTCAACGACTAGCAGGCTATCGGCGAGCTGGCTATCAGGAAGGATGTTATGCACCAGGCGCTGATTGCGTCCTTTTCCCCGATGTTCTACCCCGACCTCTTGTGGCAAGATCAGACGTACGGGAAGCTCTCCGAATCCCGGCGCGCTGCATACGGCCAGCTCAAGGTCGGTTTCGGCTGTCACTTTTGCCTCCGTATGATGTGGGAGGTAAACCGAATAAGCAGGAATGCGCTCAAATGGACTCATGCGCTGGCCAATCCGATAGAAAAAACTGTCGGCGGCCTTAACGCTGGCCAGCCCAGCAACCAGCACCAGGCAGCGTTCGCGCTCATCGGATGGCAGGGTTATCGACTCTCCAGCCTTCAACTGCCAGACATCAAAACCGACATACTCCCAGCCTGCATTTTGAGGGGAAATGTGTTGGATATTCCCCGACTCAGAGGTACAGGTACTCAGCAAGTTGGCCATAATCTTCTCCTTCCTGAAAGCGTATTAGCCGAGAGTCGGCATACTGAACTCCGACACGATCTGCTGTCCGTTCGGCCAGCGCGCGGTAACGGTTTTCATCCGGGTATAGAAGCGCACGCCATCCGGCCCATGGACGTTCAAGGCGCCAAATACCGAACGCTTCCAGCCGCCAAAAGAGTGAAATGCCATTGGAACCGGAACTGGAATATTAATACCGACCATTCCGGCTTCAACCGACTGGGCGAATTCGCGCGCATAGTGACCGTTGGTGGTGAAAATCACGCTGCCGTTGCCGAATTCATGGGCGTTTACCGTTCTAATGGCGGCGGCATAATCCGGGACGCGCACAATTCCGAGAACCGGGCCAAAAATTTCGTCACGCCAGATGGTCATCTCAGGCGTGACGTTATCAAACAGCGTGCCGCCGACATAAAAGCCTTCAGGATATCCCTCCACGCTATAGTTGCGGCCATCCATGACCAGAGTTGCTCCCTCGCTTACCCCTTTGTCGATGTAACCCAACACTTTCTGTTGATGAGCACGTGAAACAACTGGGCCCATTTCATTTTCATCTTTGCCGCGCAGCTCTCCCGGGCCGATACGTAGCGCCGCAATCAGCGGTTTCAGGCGTTCGATCAGACGGTCCGCCGTTTCATCACCTACCGCGACCACTACCGGCAGCGCCATACAGCGTTCGCCCGCGGAGCCAAATGCTCCGCCCATAATGGCGTTGACGGTGGCGTCCAGGTCTGCATCCGGCATGACTATTGCGTGATTTTTGGCGGCCCCGAAGGCCTGTACGCGTTTGCCATGGGCGCTGGCAGTGGTATAGATATGTTCCGCGACGGCAGAGGAACCGACAAAGCTGACGGCCTGTACGCGAGGGTCGCTGGTCAACAGGCTGGCCGCCTCATTGCCACAGTGAACAACGTTAAACACGCCGTCCGGCAGGCCAGCCTCCTGCAGAAGCTGCGCCATACGTAACGATGCGGACGGCACCAGCGCGGGCGGCTTCAGGACGAAAGTATTGCCGCAAGCCAGAGCAACCGGGAACATCCACATAGGCACCATTGCCGGGAAGTTAAACGGTGTGATGCCTGCCACAACCCCAAGCGGTTGCATTAATGAAAAGCTGTCAACGCCCGAGCCGACGTTAAAGGAGTATTCTCCTTTGCTGAGGTGCGGGATCCCGCAGGCAAATTCGACAACTTCTATGCCGCGTGTCAGCTCGCCAAGCGCATCTGACCAGACCTTACCATGCTCGCTGACGATCAGCGCCGCCAGTTCGTCCCGATTTTTTTCCAGTAATACTTTGAATTCAAAAAGGATACGCGCCCGTCGTAGCGGAGTCATTTTACTCCATGCCGGAAAAGCTTCATGTGCGCTTTGAATTGCCGCCAGCATCTCCTCTCGGGTGCTTTGGGTGACCTGACGAATTACTTTACCGGTGGCCGGATTAGTCACCGGTAGCGTCTCGCCGCTGCTGCTCAGTGTCGTTTTACCATGAATAAAATTGCCGACTGTTTCCATCTCTTTTTTATCCTCTTAAACCGATGTTGACGACGTTCTGACTGAGCGGTCACAGGAAAGCCTGGTTATCTTCAGCCTAAAACGTATACCGTATTCAATGTAAATTTTAGGATTAAAAATTTCAAATTTATTTTTATGAAATTTTATTTTGAAAAAATATGGGTCGATTTTTATACGGTGTTATGTGCAGTAAGCAAATTTCATATTTGATTAAGTATTTGATTTTTATTGTTTTTTTAACAATTCAGCTATCAAGAGTAGTCTACTGTATCGAGGAGATATTTGAAAAAATTATGATCTGCATAGCATTTTTGTTTCATTTGGTGTGGTATAAAAATTCAAATTTTAGGGGTGTTGCGGCACCACAGTTTCGGATATTGGAGGGTAAATCATGCGCTTGTGCTTCTGTCCTTCAGAACGAGAGAATAAGGCTCAGCCCCAGTTGGCGTATGTTAGTCAGGTCAGTGAGAGCAATGGTCCGTTTGTCCGGTTCATGCATATGCACCCACAGACCGTTGAACTGATACTTATCACCGAAGGCGATGGGGAGTATTTCATTGGCGATCGCATCTACCCGGTTCGTAAAGGCGACCTGGTAATTTATAACAGCCAGGTGGTACATGATGAGTATCTGGAAAGCGGGCGGCCAATTGGCACTATTTGCTGTGGAATTAACAACATTTCGTGTCCGGGTCTACGCGAGAATGCGCTAATACCGGATGATATTGTGCCGGTTATTCCACTGTATCATCATTATGCGACGGTGGAGAAACTGATGAGCTCCGTGTTTACCGTTATTAACCAGCATGCTGTAGAAGGGCCAACAATGGCGCAGTTATTGACCCGGGTAGTACTCAAATACATCGAGGGAAATGTATTATTGCGCACAGGTAACGATGCCATACAGCGCCATGAAAATTTACTTGATTCAATAAAAACCTATATTGATCGTAATTTCTATGAGCCAATTCGGTTGGATACGCTGGCGACGAAATTTAATGTCAGCCCTTATTATGTATCCCATGAATTTAAACGCCGCTATGGTTATTCACCGATGGATTACCTGATAAAGCGTAGGCTGGGAGAGGCGCAATCGTTACTAACCACGGATGAAGGTGGGCGCGAAAAGATCACCTCTATTGCCTATCGTGTTGGTTTTAGCAACCTTAGCCATTTTCAGAATTATTTCAAGAATAAAGTAGGGAAAACGCCCGGTCAATATCGCAAGGACTATCGTAAGGCTAATTATTTATTATTTGAATATTAACTCTTATTAAAATTTAATTGTAATAGGAATGGCCGCAATACTGCGGCCATTTTTATTTGCTGGTATATTTTATGCGTTTATCTATCGTGCGAAAAGACTGGCAATATCATTAAAGAGTGATGATTTTTTTGTGATATCTGACGCATTTATCCCTCTTCTTCAACCAGGATAGATAAAGTTTTTCAGGCTACAAAAAGTAATATGTTGTCCATCAAAGGTTAATTTGCATCGCGGTATGCAGTAAAAGCGTTTCATTAAGTGGGAGCCAGCAACATGTACAATGTAAAAAAGAGTATTAAGTTGGGGATTGCGCCTATTGGTTGGCGCAATGATGACATTCCTGAAATTGGTAAAGAAAATACATATAAACAAATACTTAGTGATGCCGCACTTACCGGTTTTTCCGGAACGGAAGTTGGCGGTTGTTATCCGCAGGATCCTGCTGAGTTAAATAAAGAGTTAACGCTTCGCGGGCTGGAAATACCAGGTCAGTGGTTTTCTTCCTTTATTATTCGCGATGGTATTGAATCTGCGATGAACGCTTTTGAACAGCATTGCGCTTATTTGCAGGCAATACATGCATATGTCGCTGTTGTTTCTGAACAAACTTATAGTATTCAAGGTATTATCGATAAGTGCGTTTATACGGAAAAGCCTAACTTCAGCGACAGTGAATGGCAGCTTTTATGTGAAGGACTTAATGCGCTTGGGAAGATTGCCAATGCGCACGGGCTGAAACTCGCTTTCCATCATCATATGGGCACCGGTGTGCAGACTCTGCCGGAAGTGGAACGGCTAATGGAGAATACCGATCCGCAATATGTACATCTGCTGTTTGATACCGGGCATATTTATGTTTCTGACGGCGATGTCATGCCGCTACTGAGTAAACATTTTGATCGTATTAAACACGTTCATTTTAAAGATGTGCGTAATGAAAAACTCAAAGCGTGTCGCCTCGCGAAGAAATCATTCCTCAATTCTTTCCTGGATGGTGTGTTTACCGTTCCCGGCGATGGAAATATTAATTTTAAATCCGTATTAGCTTATCTGGTCGAGCATCAATATTCTGGCTGGATTGTTGTTGAAGCCGAGCAGGATCCTAAGAAATATAACCCATTGGAATATGCGCAAAAAGGTAAAAAGCATATTGATGAGTTACTGAAAAATTATCTTTGATTGAAAAGGAAACAGAAAATGACTTTAAAAGCAGGTATTGTAGGTATCGGCATGATCGGCTCCGATCACTTAAGACGTCTGGCCAACACCGTGTCAGGTGTTGAGGTTGTTGCCGTATGTGATATCGTCGCAGGCAGGGCGCAGGCGGCGCTGGATAAGTATGCGATCGAAGCGAAAGACTATAATGACTATCACGATCTGATTAATGATAAAGACGTTGAAGTGGTCATCATTACCGCATCAAATGAGGCGCACGCCGATGTGGCAGTTGCCGCGCTAAATGCTAACAAATATGTTTTCTGCGAAAAACCGTTAGCGGTGACGGCTGCGGATTGTCAGCGTGTGATTGAAGCAGAGCAAAAAAATGGTAAGCGCATGGTGCAGATTGGTTTTATGCGCCGCTACGACAAAGGTTACGTTCAGCTGAAAAATATTATCGACAGCGGCGAAATCGGTCAGCCATTAATGGTTCATGGACGTCATTACAATGCCAGCACGGTGCCAGAATACAAAACGCCACAGGCTATCTATGAAACATTGATTCATGAAATTGACGTTATGCACTGGCTGCTTAACGAAGATTATAAAACCGTTAAGGTTTACTTCCCGCGTCAGTCTAGCCTGGTGACCACTCTGCGTGATCCGCAGCTGGTAGTAATGGAAACCACCTCCGGCATCAATATTGTGGTTGAAGTGTTTGTGAACTGCCAGTACGGCTACGACATTCACTGCGATGTTACCGGCGAGAAAGGAATGGCGGAGCTGCCAACCGTCGCCAGCGCCGCGGTACGGAAAGCGGCGAAGTATAGCACCGACATTCTGGTTGACTGGAAACAGCGCTTTATTGATGCCTACGACGTTGAGTTCCAGGATTTCTTCGATCGCCTGAACGCAGGATTGCCGCCGGCAGGCCCAACGTCATGGGATGGTTATCTGGCTGCGGTTACCGCTGATGCCTGCGTGAAGTCTCAGGAAACAGGGAATACCGAGATTGTTGAATTACCCTCAAAACCTGATTTCTACAAATAAACCTTCCACGTATTAAGGCCTCCTGCCGGATAGCGATGCTTAAGCGTCTTATCCGGCATATCACAATTTATTATCTTCTTTTATCCGGAACTCCCCTATGAAAGGCAGACTCATCTCTTCCGATCCGTATCGTCAGCAATTCCTGGTTGAGCGCGCGGTCTCTTTTTCGCATCGTCAGCGTGATTGCAGTGAATTAATCTGCGTCTTACCGCGACACACGTTACAGCAGATTGACGGATTCGGCGGCAGCTTTACCGAAGGTGCGGGTGTGGTATTCAACAGCATGAGCGAAAAGACGAAGGCGCAATTTCTTTCCCTTTATTTTTCTGCTCAGGAACATAATTATACTCTGGCACGGATGCCAATTCAGAGCTGTGATTTTTCCCTGGGCAATTACGCGTATGTCGATTCCAGTGCTGACCTGCGGCATGGACGACTCTCCTTTTCCCGCGATGAAGCGCATTTAATGCCGCTGATTTCCGGAGCGTTGCGGTTAAATCCACGAATGAAGCTGATGGCTTCGCCGTGGAGCCCGCCGGCGTTTATGAAAACTAATAACGATATGAACGGTGGCGGCAAGCTGCGGCGTGAATGTTACGCCGACTGGGCCGATATCATTATCAACTACCTGCTGGAATACCGCCGCCACGGCATTAATGTGCAGGCGCTCTCCGTACAGAATGAGCCGGTGGCGGTAAAAACCTGGGACTCCTGTCTGTATAGCGTGGAAGAGGAGACAGCCTTTGCCGTGCAGTATCTGCGTCCGCGCCTTGCCCAGCAGGGTATGGATGAGATGGAGATTTATATCTGGGATCACGATAAAGATGGCCTGGTGGACTGGGCTGAACGCGCCTTTGCTGACGAAGATAATTATCAGGGAATTAACGGGCTGGCATTCCACTGGTATACCGGCGACCATTTTTCGCAAATACAGTATCTGGCCCAGTGCCTGCCAGATAAAAAACTACTTTTTTCCGAAGGCTGTGTGCCAATGGAGAGCGATGACGGTAGCCAGATTCGCCACTGGCATACCTATCTCCATGACATGATTGGTAATTTCAAATCGGGTTGTAGTGGGTTTATCGACTGGAATCTACTGTTGAACAGTGAGGGCGGGCCGAATCACCAAGGTAATCTGTGTGAAGCGCCCATTCAATACGATGCGCAAAACGATGTGTTGCTGCGTAATCACTCCTGGTATGGTATTGGCCACTTCTGCCGCTATGTGCGTCCGGGGGCGAAGGTCATGCTTTCTTCAAGTTACGATAACCTTCTGGAAGAGGTGGGATTTGTGAATCCCGACGGCGAGCGTGTGCTGGTGGTGTATAACCGTGATGTGCAGGAAAGGTGTTGCCGGGTGCTGGATGGCGATAAAGAGATTGCATTAGCGCTGCCGCCGTCAGGCGCCAGTACGTTGCTATGGCGGCAGGAGTCGATCTGAATGATGAAGCTGGGATTTAATGAAGCGACCTGTATGCGAAACTCCACGCTGGCACAGGATGTTGTGTTGGCAGAACGTTTTGGCTATGACTACATTGAAATCCGTCTGGATATGTTGCAGGAGTGGTTGCAGAAACATACGTTAAGCGAGCTGGTAGACATTTTTGCCGTCGGCCACCTTAAGCCCTGGGGCTACAATTCGCTTGAAGACATTACGTTTTGTGATCGCGAAAGCTGGGCGGAGAAACGGCGGCAGTTGGCTTTCGCCTGCCATGCTGGCTCAGTGGTGGGTGGTGATTGTCTGGTTGTGGTACCCACCATTAGTCAGGGGGAAAATTTTCCGGTAGGGGAAACGGTGAAAGATTCAGTGAAGCGTCTGCGCGAGATGGCGGCTGTGGCGGAAGAAAGCCAGATGCGGCTAGCCTTTGAGCCGATCGGTTCCGCAGGATGCTGTGTGCGTAGTCTTGCCATGGCGATGGAGATCGTAGATGCGGTCGATCGCAGTAACGTCGGGCTGGTCGTCGATGCCTTTAATCTTTACCTGCACGATCAATGGAGAGATCTGACCACGCTTCGCCAGATCCCTGTGGAAAAGATCTTCGTTTACCACATTGATGACGCCGATAATCTGCCGCTGGCAACGCTGGATCATTGCCATCGTCTGTTTCCTGGCAACGGCGTGATCCCACTGCATGAGATCACGCATGAGCTAGTGCAGAAGGGCTATGAGGGGATCTGTTCGCTGGAACTGTTTAACCCTGGCTACTGGCAGATGGCGGCCAGCGAAGTTTTTGCGATAGGGGCGGAAAAAACTCGCCCCTTCTTAACGGCTTAATGTTGCCGCAGCAGGAGATGGACAACCGCCGCGCCCAGCAACGCGCAGGCCGCGGCCAGAAGAAAGACCTGCTGATAGCCGATGAACGGCGTCAGCAGGCCCGCTATTGGTCCGGTAAATCCGTAGGCCAGATCCTGAAATGCTGACCAGACGCCGAGGGCCGTACCACGAATCTCCGGTGGCACTCTGCGCACAACCTCTACGCCCAGCGACGGGAACATCAGCGAACAGCCGCAGCCGGTAATTGCCGCGCCAATCAGCGCAGCACCTGCTGATGGAGCGGCCCACATTACCGCCAGTCCGGTCCCCTCTATCAGTAGTGAAAAGGTTGCGACCGTAGCACCGCCGTAACGGTCGGGAAATTTGGCGCAGAAAAAGCGGATAGCGATAAACGCAATGCCAAACAGCGTCATCGCAAAACCGGTGTTATCCCAGTGACGCTCGTTGAACCAGAGTGCGGTAAACGCGCTGAGGGTAGCAAAACCAATGCCCTGGAGCACAAGCCCTGTTCCGGGACGCCACACCAGGCCAACTACCCGTAGCACTGGAACGCGGGGACGGGCTGTTGGGATATTCCCCGGAATGCCATAGATGACTCCACTGGCGATGATCGGTAACATCACGACGAGGACCGCCGGAAGCGCCAGGCCGGCCCAGGCGTAAAGCGACAACCCCAGCGGCGCGCCGATAGCCAGCGCACCGTATGTCGCCATGCCGTTCCATGAAATAACCTGACCCGCGTGGGTCGGGCCCGCCAGCCACATCCCCCAGGTTAAATTACCGGTCAAAATGAAACTTTCACCGATTCCCAGCAGCACACGACCAACAATCAGTATGGCCCATGCGAGCAGTGGAACCGGGTGAGCGCTCAGACTGACCAGCATCAGCAGACCTGATGCGGCGCAGTAGAACTGACCGGTGATAACCGTCCGGCGCCCGCCTGACGTGTCGGCTTTTCGACCCGCGGCGCCCCGGGTAAACAAGGTGGCGATAAACTGGCTGCCTACCGCGATACCGATCAACAGATCGCTCAGATGCAACTGCTGCTGAACGTATAGCGGTAGCATGACTAGCGGGATGCCAATAGTCAGATAGTTGAGGAACATCGCGGCGCTGATGCGAAACAGCGTGATCGATGTGGAATGTTGTTTGAGGGCTGGCATGGAATCGTCCTTGAACACGCCCCTTGCTTGATGCAGATACGGGGCGTGATGAGGCAGGCATTAACGTGCCGGGCGGTATTCGCGCCAGTAGTCGATAAGCATGCGGTATTTTTGTTTCACTGTTGTGATAAGTTGTTCATCGTTAAGCTGACCGCTTAACCACTGACGTGACGGTTCGCCAAAGATGGTCCGGCCGACGGCGAAACCTTTCACCCAGGGCATATCCGCTGCTGCGGCGAATCCTGACTTCAGCTCGCTTTCCGGTGCATCCAGGCCAAGTATCAATATGCCGCGACATTCGGGGTCATAATGCTCAATGTGCTGGCTGATTTCTCGCCAACGAGCAGGGCTTAACGGTGGTAGTTTCCACCAGTCCGGCAGGATCCCCAGTTGATAAAAACGTTCCACAATCTGGGGATAGTATTGCTCATTTTGGTCTGCCGCATCGCGTGGCAAGATGACTTCCAGCAGCAGATCGTGACCAGACTGGCAGCAGGCGCGGTAAACCTCGTCAATGAGCGACTCTTGCGCAAGACGTACCGACTCTGCATCGAGTGGATGATAGAAGACCAGGCATTTCACGACGTGCTCTTGCGGCCAACTGACAAGCTGAGAGCCAATATCACCATGTTCCAGCTTCAGCGGATACGAACCGGGCATCTCAACCGGTCGGCCAATCCACCATCCCTGGCCGGTCACGTCGTTAAGCGCCTGCTGACCAAAGGTAGTATCGGCAAGGATGCCGCTATTATTCTGTAAACCTGCCTCTAGCGCCGCCTGACGCGCCCCTTCCAACAGTAGCATCTTCAGGGAGGGGATCGCGGATTCACTGGCGCCGACTTCATTTGCGATATCCACCAGTTGCTTGCGATGGTCAAAGGCGAATACGCACAGCTCCGGCCAGTGCTGTTTACGGGTTGTGACCCGATGAAGATGATTCAGCCGCTGGTCTTTGTCTGGCCGGGTGATGGATTGTTCACGCGCGAGGTAGTCGTCCAGCTCTTTTTTGGTTGGCATGGCGGGGGCACAACCGTGGCGCGATACCACTAACGCGCCGCAGGCGTTAGCATAACGGCAGGCCTGCTCCCAGCTTTCATCGTTCAGGTATCCCCGCAGCAGTCCTGACATAAAGGCATCGCCCGCGCCCAGAACGTTCAGAACGTCTACGCGAACGCCGTTATGCATCTTCACCTGCGACCAGTCATTGGCGATGTTGCCTTCAAATACTGAACAACCCAGCGCGCCGCGTTTGCACACCAGTACGGCCGGGGTCAACTGACGGACGCGCCGCAGGGCGGTCAGCGTGTCGGTACTGCCGCCAGCGATATGGAATTCTTCTTCGGTCCCAACGATCAGATCGAAATGGTGCAATACCTGCTGGAGCTGTTCGGTTACCTGTGATGAGGCGATAAAACGCGTTTCACCGTCTCCTAGCGACGTCAGACCCCACAGCACGGGGCGATAGTCGATATCCAGCGCCCGCCGCAGCCCGTGTTTTTGCGCATACTCCAGCGCTTTAAGAACGGCGGCGCGCGTATTGGGGTGGGAAAGATGGGTGCCGGTGACGGCTAATGCGCGTGAAGAGGCGATGAAATCTTCGCGGATATCCTCGGGTGTGAGCGCCATATCCGCGCAGTTATCGCGGTAGAAGATCAGAGGAAAGGTGTCCTGATCTTTAATGCCGAGGATCACCAGCGCGGTCAGACGATCGCGATCCGACAGCAGGCACTGTGTATCCACACCAACGCGGTTTAATTCTTCACGAACGAAACGTCCCATATGCTCATCGCCGACGCGGGCCAGCATAGCGGAACGTAATCCCTGAATGGCCGTGCCGTAGGCAACATTGCCTGACGAGCCACCTAAATATTTAGCGAAAGTCGTCATATCCTCCAGCCGCGCCCCGATTTGTTGACCATACAAATCAACGGCGACTCGTCCCAGACAGATAACGTCCAGCGGCTTTTGCTCACTACTGACTGCTTTATTCATTGACATATCCCCTAACAGAAGACGGCGTTATTTTTTCTCATACTAAGGTTTGATGATTTCATTTTCAATAAAAATGGAAATAACGTTTTCATTTATTGTTTGAACAAGATCACAGAAATGGCATTTTGTGGCGACGTTTATGAATTGGTATTTGTTGTGAATTTTGTTTTAACTAATTGATTTTTAGTGTTTTAATGTCTTTAAGGATCATGTGGAAGATAAATTTCATTTTCATAAGAAATACGACTAAATGACGAAATTTTTTAACCGTTTTTTGATCTCCTTCCCATAAATGAAATATAAATTCCATATAATCGTGAGGACGGAAATTTTGATCCTATGATAAGTCTCTGTGTTTTTGGGGCTGAAGCGATGCATAAGCAGGCAACGACAGCCGAACGGTTGATAAAAGCAGGTGGGGTACATGAAAACAATCAGGTTGACCATGGCGCAGGCTTTGGTGCGCTTTCTTGATAATCAGTACATCGACGTAGACGGCAGCGAAATCAAATTTGTAAAAGGGATTTTCGCCATTTTTGGCCACGGGAACGTCGTCGGATTGGGGCAAGCGCTGGAAGAGGACTGTGGCCAACTTAGCGTTCATCAAGGGCGTAACGAACAGGGAATGGCGCATATCGCGACGGGATTTGCCCGTCAGATGCGACGCCATCAGATTTATGCCTGCACCTCCTCAGTGGGGCCGGGGGCCGCCAATATGATCACCGCAGCGGCGACCGCGACGGCTAACCGTATTCCACTGCTTTTGCTGCCGGGCGATGTGTACGCATCGCGTCAGCCCGACCCGGTTTTGCAACAGGTTGAACAAGAACACGATCTGACGCTGAGCACCAATGATGCTTTCCGCGCAGTTAGCCGCTACTGGGATCGCATTACGCGTCCGGAACAGCTAATGAGCGCCTGTATCAGCGCGATGCGGGTATTAACCGATCCGGCAGATACGGGGGCCGTGACGCTTTGTCTGCCACAGGATGTGCAGGGTGAAGCCTGGGATTATCCGGACTATTTTTTCGCTCGCCGGGTCTATCGTCTTGAGCGTCACGCACCGACGGAGCCGATGCTGAACGAGGCAGTTGCGCTGATTCGCCGCCACCAGCGGCCGCTGATCGTTTGTGGCGGGGGCGTGAAGTATTCGCAGGCTGAAGAGGCGCTGCTGAGATTTGCCGAACGCTGTCATCTGCCGATTGCTGAAACCCAGGCCGGCAAGGGAGCGCTCAGTTCTGCACATCCGCTGAACGTCGGTGGAATTGGCGAAACTGGTTCACTGGCGGCGAATCTACTGGCGCAGGAGGCCGATTTGATTATCGGTGTGGGGACGCGCTATACCGATTTCACCACCTCCTCAAAGTGGATCTTCCAGAATCCCGAGGTGCGCTATTTGAATATCAACGTTAGCCGCTTTGATGTCTTCAAGCTGGATGGCATACAGATGCAGGGTGACGCGCGCGTCGCCCTGACGCAGCTAAGCGAACGGCTGGCCCGGGAGCATTATGCCTCGCAATGGGGAGAGACTATTCACCGCGTCCGCTCGCAATATATGGCGGAAGTTGAGCGCGTCTATGCTGTGGAATATAGCGGAGAGGACTTCAAACCTGAAATTGAGGATCACATGGATACTCAAAAGGTGTTTGAAGAGTTTAATGAGATTACGCGGTCGTGGTTGACCCAGACGCGCGTGCTGGGCGTGCTTAACCGGATGCTGCCGGAAAACGCGCTGGTGGTGGCGGCGGCGGGCAGCCTGCCGGGTGACCTCCAGCGTGTCTGGCAAAGCCGCGGCGAGAATGATTACCACGTTGAGTACGGCTACTCCTGTATGGGCTACGAAGTCAATGCGGCATTGGGGGCCAAACTGGCGCAGCCAGAGCGCGAGGTGTACAGCTTCGTGGGCGACGGCTCGTTCATGATGTTGCACTCTGAGTTGGTCACTTCCGTCCAGATGGGGAAAAAGATTACCGTCATTTTGCTCGATAACATGACCAACGGTTGTATCAATAATCTGCAAATGGAACACGGTATGGACAGCTACTTCACTGAGTTCCGTTTCCATCAGCAGGAGAGCGGTCGTCAGGAAGGCGGGTTTATCCCGGTCGATTTCGCTCGCATCGCTGAAGGGTATGGCTGTAAAAGCTATCGTGTCACCACCATTGGACAACTGCATGAAGCGTTGGAAGATGCTCGCAAACAGACCGTGAGCACGCTGATAGACATAAAAGTGCTTCCCAAAACGATGGTGCATAAATACCTGAGCTGGTGGCGCGTTGGCGGGGCGCAGGTATCCCGTAGCGAACGCATCCAGGCAGTAGCGAGTATGCTCGAGGAACATATCGGACAGGCCCGGCAGTACTGATTAACTTGTCGTCGTTCAGGTTGCAGACGTGTGGTTATTGTTCTGCAACCTGAACGATGCAGTGCCAACGCATTGATTGCTTTTCAGAACGGCAAAATAAAACGATCCGTTTTTCGCAGAATTACGGATGCTTTTCTTTTGCGGTTTTAAATTTACTATTCATAAGATTAAGAGGTATGAATGAAAAAGCTTCGATGTGGTGTTATTGGCCTCGGTCGGGTAGGTAAAATGCATGTTGAGAATATGTATTTACTGCCTCAATTAGATATTATCTGCGCCGCCGATTATTTTATTGAGGAGATGAGCGATTGGCTTTATTCGGTAAATATAACTTCAGGATATAAAAATTATCAGGAACTTTTACAGCGTGATGATATAGAGGCAGTTTTTATTTTCACCTCAACGGATATGCACGAAGAGATCGTCATGGCGGCAGCACAGGCGGGGAAGCACATTTTTTGTGAAAAACCGCTCAGCATGAATGAAGATGAGCAGGCCTCAATGGCGGTGCTGAGAAAAGTGAAAGAGAAGGGGGTGACGCTGCAAGTTGCCTTTAACCGCCGTTTTGATCCTCAGTTTCACGAGGTCTTTGAGCTGGTGCGCAGCGGCAAGATTGGTCGGCCCCAGATGATAAAAATTACCTCCCGCGATCCGGACCTGCTACCCCATGATCTGATCAAACGTATTGGCGGTCTGATTTTTGACTTCACCATGCATGATTTTGATATGGCTCGTTTTATGATGCAGGATGAAGTCAGCGAAGTCTATGTTAAGGGCAATACGCTGATTGATCCCAGCCTGAAAAATATTGATGATGTTGATACTCTTGCGGTGATGCTGACTTTCAGAAACGGCGGCTACGCGCTCATTGATAACAGCCGTCGGGCAGTATATGGCTATGACCAACGGGTGGAGGTTTTTGGCTCAGAAGGGATGGCGTATGCCGATAACGTTAGTGAATCGACGGTGAAAGTTTTCAATAGCCAGCACTGCGTAATGAAAAATCCCCTTCCTGATTTCACGGTCCGTTATCGAGAAGCTTACCGAACGGAAATATTACACTTTATTGATTCAGTCCTACATCATATGCCGGTTGTCTGTACCGGCGAAGACGCATTATTGGCCCAGCGTATCGCTATTGCCGCGCAGCAATCATTAAAAAGCGGGCTGCCGGTGAAAATAGCAAGCGATATTTATCTTTAACTGCATCTATTAATAAAGAATGAACTCTCGCACTGAAAAGTGTGAGAGCTTTTCTATACCGAGGGTAATAAAATGAAAGAAATGCAGGCAACGCTGCCCCAGACATTTTATATAAAACCAGGTAAGTTTATCTGGAGCTACCTGGGAACATTTTTATTTATGTTGGGCGGCTGTATCGAGAACAGCTGGTTATCAGCCTGGTTAAATACGCAGGGATTTGATCAGGCGCATATCGGGCAGATTTTTGCCGGATATGGGATTGTGGTCGCGATTACCTCCTGGCTATCCGGCGTCTGTGTGGACGTTTTTGGTCCTAAAAAGGTGATGATTGCTGGTTTTATCGTCTATCTTCTGGCTTCCGTCGCGTTTCTGAACTTTGCGCTACCCAGCCATGATTTTGGCGCAATTCTCGTTACCTATATGCTGCGTGGCGTGGGGTATCCGCTGGTCTGTTACTCCTTCCTGGTACGCCTGACCATCCAGTTGGATAATCACCAGCAAGGGATCGGCACCTCGCTGTTTTGGGTGGTCTATAACCTTGGTTTTACCATCATTGGGCCGGTGGTGGCGGCGTCGTTAATTCCTGCGCTAGGGCACATCAACGTGATGTGGGCCGGGATGGGCGTTGCGCTGTTGGGGGTTCTCTTCATGCTGGTGCTGGAACGCAATGAATTCATTCTGAAGCCGCGAACGACACCGGTCTTCAAAGAGTTATCTGCAGGTATCTCTATTATGTATGAACGGCCCCGGATCGGTCTGGCGGTGATTGTCAAAACCATTAACGGTCTTGGCACCTATGGTTTTGTTGTCGTATTACCTCTGTTTTTGCTGGATAAGCATTTTACGCTTGAGGAGTGGGCGAGTATTTGGGGGATTACCTTTATCTCTAACCAGGTCTTCAACATTATCTTTGGCTGGATGGGCGATAAAATTGGTTTTCGCCGAACTATCCAGATTTTTGGCAGCATCCTGACCGGTGTTGCTACGCTGATTGTTTACTGGGTGCCGATGATATGGGGACATAACTATGTCGCCTTTATGCTGGCGATGTGTTTGTGGGGAGCCGGGCTGGCTGGCTTTGTGCCAATGACGCCGCTGGTGCCGATGATGGCGCCGGATAAGAAGGGGGCAGCGAACTCGGCCGTGAACTTTGGCTCCGGCCTGGGGAATTTTGTTGGGCCAGCGCTGGTCTCCGTGCTGGCAGGGTTCGGCACCGGCGTGGTGATGTATACTATGGCGGGGCTCTATTTATTCAGCGGCATCCTGGTGCAATTTCTTAAAGTGCCTGGCGAGAAATAGTTTCAAATATTCTTCAAAAATCCCTTATAGCCTGTGATGTTCATCACTAAATTAAACCGGTTTTTATCAAGATTGATAAAGCCGGTTTTTTCACCCTACGTTAAATTGTACTAACGAATTACGGTTATTTACCCACTCATATGCGTTCAGGGAGAAAATAATGAATATCGAAAAGACACGATTTTGTATTAACCGGAAAATTGCACCGGGCCTAAGCATAGAAGCATTCTTTCGACTGGTTAAGCGTCTTGAATTTAATAAAGTGGAGTTGCGTAATGATATGCCAAGCGGCAGCGTTACTGATACCTTGAATTATAATCAGGTGCGTAACCTGGCGGAAAAGTGTGGACTTGAAATTGTCACAATTAATGCGGTCTATCCCTTCAACCAACTGACCGATGAGGTAGTAAGAAAAACGGAAGAATTATTACGAGACGCGCAGGGAATCGGCGCGCGGGCATTAGTGCTTTGTCCGCTGAATGACGGAACGATTGTGCCGCCGGAGGTTACGGTTGAGGCAATAAAACGACTGAGCGATCTCTTTGCCCGGTATGATATTCAGGGGCTGGTTGAACCTTTGGGATTCCGCATAAGTTCGTTGCGGTCTGCTGTCGGGGCCCAGCAACTGATCCGGGAAGCAGGTTCCCCCTTTAAGGTTTTGCTGGATACCTTCCATCATCATCTGTACGAAGAGGCCGAAAAGGAGTTTGCGTCGCACATTGATATTTCTGCTATCGGGCTGGTGCATTTGTCCGGTGTGGAAGACACCCGACCAACGGAAGCATTGGCTGATGAGCAGCGTATTATGCTGAGCGAAAAGGATGTAATGCGGAATTACCAGCAGGTGCAACGTCTGGAAAATATGGGATATCGCGGTATTTACGCTTTTGAACCTTTTTCTTCCCAGTTGGCTTCCTGGAGTGAGGCGGAAATAGAGGAACAAATTAATCACAGCGTGTCATTGCTGTTGCAATGAAGCAGCTAATTTCCAGGTGACCGTTTTCAGTTTCCGCAGCGTGGTATTCACAATGAAAATTGCTTTTGATGTCGATGTTATTAAAAATTTACCCATTACCCAAATGGTACGGCAGGTTTCCGAGTGGGGATATAAATATATTGAGCAGTCGCCGCACCCGCGTATTAATCCATTTTATAAACACCCTAAAGCTGGTCGCGATACAATGCAGGAATATAAACGCGCCTTGCAGAACTACGGTGTGGAAATCTCATCATTTATTGTGGTTTATCGTTGGTCCGGCCCCGATGAAGAGCGTCGGCGCGCCGCGGTAACCAACTGGAAGCGGATGATTGAGATTGCCGTTGATATGGGCGTACAGGTGATTAATACCGAGCTTTCCGGGACGCCGGATGAGCCGGAGATTTGTGAAGAGATGTGGTATCGCTCCATGGAGGAACTGCTGCCGATCGTGGAACGAGAGGAAATTCGAATCGAAATTCAGTCTCACCCTTGGGATTTCTGCGAACTGAACGATGAGACGGTCGACATGGTGCAGTCTTTGCGTAGTGATAACGTAACCTATCTGTACAGCGCACCGCATGGCTTCTTTTACGATAAAGGGCAGGGCGACGTCGCAAGGATGCTGAACTATGCCGGGGCCGATCTTTCGCATGTTCTGCTGGCCGATACGCACAACCACACGCTCCCCTGCCGCTACATCATGAATCCGCCAGGCGTGAATGCGACGATTCATCAGCACATCGGGCTGGGAGAGGGTGAGGTCGATTTTGAAGCGCTATTCCGGGCGTTGCGTGAAATGGATTTTGCAAACCGCACGTTTAAGGTGGGCGGTGAGGCAATTATCACCACGTCGCTGTTTGGTTACCCTGAAAAAATGAGTATTCAGGCGGTGGAAACACGCGAGCGGATCGAGCGGGAGCTACTCGGACGTTAAAAACGCGTGGATTTGCCTGTACCGCGCCACAGGCTGGCGCGGTCATTTGCGGCAATTACCCTGAAATTAGGCCTCGTTTTCCGCCAGTTCACGCAGGTACTGGAAAATCTGACGCGCTGATTTCGGCGGCTTGTTGCCCGCTTTTTCTTTCCTGGCGTTACGCACCAGCGAACGCAGTTGCTGACGATCGGCATCAGGCCACAGGTTCATCACTTCTTCGATGGCTTCATCGCTACCGTCAACCATACGGTCACGCAGTTGCTCCAGCTTATGGAAGACAACGACCTGCTGGTTGTGGCGGTTTTTCAGCTTGTCCAGCGCCTGACGGATAGGATCAACATCGCGCTGGCGCAACATTTTGCCAATCAGCTGCAGCTGGCGGCGGCGACCTTCCATCTTAATGCGCTGGGCCAGCTCAATGGCGGCACGTAAATCCGCGTCGAGCGGGATTTTATCCAGCGCGTTTTTCCCCAGTTCTACCAGTTCCACACCCAGGCGTTTTAACTCCTCGGCGTCACGTTTTATTTCACTTTTACTGACCCAGATAATTTCATCGTCTTCGTCTTCGATGTCATCACCGGGAACGTCGTCGAGCCAGTCTTCGGGCTGCTTAGTCATGTCAGGCTCCTAAAAAAAAGAGGCTAATGTTACCAGTTAAGATGCGCACTGAAAAACGGTTCTCTGTTAGACTTCAGAGAAACTCTCTCTACATTATGGCATTTGCGATGAAAGTAATCTCACAAGTTGAAGCGCAGCGTAAGATTCTGGAAGAAGCGGTCTCGACGGCTCTGGAATTAGCGTCAGGTAAGTCGGATGGCGCGGAAGTCGCTGTTAGCAAGACCACGGGTATTAGCGTCAGCACCCGTTATGGTGAAGTGGAGAACGTAGAATTCAATAGCGATGGCGCGCTGGGGATTACGGTTTATCACCAGAACCGTAAGGGCAGCGCATCCTCCACCGATTTAAGTCCGCAGGCGATTGCCCGTACCGTCCAGGCCGCGCTGGACATTGCACGCTACACTTCGCCGGATCCGTGCGCGGGCGTGGCAGATAAAGAACTGCTGGCCTTTGATGCGCCCGATTTGGACCTGTTCCACCCTGCGGACGTTTCCCCTGACGAAGCCATCGAACTGGCTGCTCGTGCTGAACAGGCGGCGCTGCAGGCTGATAAGCGTATCACCAATACCGAAGGCGGCAGCTTTAACAGCCACTATGGCATCAAAGTGTTTGGCAACAGCCATGGCATGCTGCAGGGCTACTGCTCCACGCGTCATTCCCTTTCCAGCTGCGTGATCGCGGAAGAAAATGGCGATATGGAGCGTGATTACGCTTACACCATTGGCCGGGCGATGGGCGATCTGCAAACGCCGGAATGGGTAGGGGCAGACTGCGCGCGCCGTACCTTATCTCGCCTGTCTCCGCGTAAGCTTTCCACCATGAAAGCGCCGGTCATTTTCGCCAATGAAGTGGCGACCGGACTGTTCGGACACCTGGTCGGCGCGATTGCTGGTGGCTCCGTATATCGCAAATCTACCTTCCTGCTGGACTCGCTGGGCAAACAAATTCTGCCGGAATGGTTGACCATTGAAGAGCATCCACATCTGCTGAAAGGACTGGCCTCCTCGCCATTTGACAGCGAAGGCGTACGCACAGAGCGCCGTGACATTATTAAAGACGGCATTTTGACCCAGTGGCTGCTGACCAACTACTCTGCCCGTAAGCTGGGGCTGAAGAGCACCGGTCATGCGGGCGGGATTCACAACTGGCGTATTCCTGGACAAGGTCTAAGCTTCGAGCAGATGCTCAAAGAGATGGGCACGGGTCTGGTGGTGACTGAGCTGATGGGGCAGGGCGTAAGCGGCATTACCGGCGATTACTCGCGCGGCGCGGCGGGCTTCTGGGTCGAAAACGGCGAAATTCAGTACCCGGTGAGTGAAATTACCATCGCCGGTAACTTAAAAGAGATGTGGCGTAATATCGTCACCGTCGGCAACGATATTGAAACGCGCAGTAATATTCAGTGTGGTTCGGTCCTGTTGCCGGAGATGAAGATCGCCGGGCAATAATACCCGTCATACTTCAAGCTGTGGCGTGAATTATTGAGGGTATCTGGCGTTTGTTTATTTTTGAATAATAAAAAAGGAAGTGAGCAATGCGTAAACACCTGTTAGCGATCGTCGCAGCTTCAACGCTGGTTCTTGGTTCTTCTGCGTTTGCGGCCGATCTTGATGACGATATGGGGATCCTCAACGACAACCTGAAAATCGTCGAAAAAACGGATAATGCGACTGAGCTGAAAGACGCGTTAACCAAAATGCGTGCAGCCGCGCTGGATGCGCAAAAGGGAACGCCGCCGAAGCTGGAAAACAAATCCCCGGACAGCCCGGAGATGAAGGATTTCCGCCACGGCTTTGACACGCTGATCGGTCAGATCGACGGCGCGTTGAAGCTGGCGAACGAAGGTAAAGTCAAAGAGGCGAAAGCCGTTGCAGAAGACCTGAAAAAAACACGCAACGAAAACCACAAGAAGTTCCGTTAATCTGCTCTGTCCGGCCTGCATAATCGTAGGTCGGATAAGACGCCAAAGGCTATCCCCGTCACATTTTTTCAACTTTAGAGTTAGAGAAATCATTTGTTGAACTGGTTTTTTTCTGCTCATCTCTTGCGATACCCGTCACAGTTTCCCGCCACTAAAGCGCAAATATCGCCTTTTCTGCGGCATAGATCACTATCGCTGCGCCTCTTTCCACTTCGAAGTGGAAAACAACTCGCTACAAACTTTTAACCCCCGCCGCTAATTTACCCTCAGAGCCATTAGTGGGGTAAGACGAGTGAATAACGGAGCTGTAATGAATGACATGGGGGAATCGGTTGAACTGGCCGACCGCATGCTGGCGCAAGTGTATGCCTTGCTGCGTGAACGCCACATTATTCCCAACGCTGTACAGGAACAGATGCTTACGTCGCATGTTCGCGCGATGGCGCACCGCTCGGTAACGGGTGAACCCTTACCAGAAGTCGATGCCAGCTTGTTTGATGAAATATCTGCCGAATCAATGGCGCTTGCCCGCGACGTGGTCGCTGAGTTTGGCAATCTTCCTGAGGAAGAGGCCTGGCTGCTGTCGGTGCACTTCGAAGTCGCGAAAGACAACCTGTAAGGAGCAAAAGATGGAACAAATTACCGTAGTGATTGGCGATCGTCTGGGTAAAGGCCAGAAAGTGGCGGCAGGCGTTGAGAAAGCGGGTGGCCGAGCGGTCGTGGTGCCGGGTGTGGCGGCAGATATGAAGCTGGGCGATGTCATGAAAGCGGAAAACGCCACTTTTGGGATCTCGTTTTGCGGCAGCGGCGGGGCGGGCGCGATTACCGCGCAAACCAAATATGGCTACAAGGCGAAATATGGTATGCGCTCGGTCGATGAAGGGGTAACCGCCATCAATGAAGGCTGCAACGTGCTGGGATTCGGTTTTATGGACAAAGAAGAACTCGGTGAGCGCCTGGTACAGGCGTGGCAAAAGAAATACGGCGCTTAAGCATGAAAGAGCAATTCACCACCACGGTGAGAGTCACGGGCAAGGGGGAGGCCAAAGCGCGCGCCTTTGCCGATGCTCTGAACCACGTTCAGGCTGCGGTGATGAAAGCGTCCCCGCATATCTTACTGCGTATTGAGCCACGGGATGTGCAGGTTGTTCAAGCGCGTGAAACGGTGCGCAAAGAGGTGTTTTTGTTCCTCTTCCTGCGCCGGGAAAGACGCACCTTCAGCGTGGAGCTGGACGTGACCGTCAACGTGACTGCCATCAATCTCAACAAGGTGGATTTCGTTACGCAACGCTGATTCTTTATTAAAAGGCATAATTATGTTCCTGATAATATTAATAAAATCGCTCATCATCGGCGGCCTGGTTGGCGTCGGTGTCGGCGCTGGGGCTGCACGCATGTTTCATGCGCCGACAACTCAAGGGATGGGCGCGTTTCGTACTCTGGGAGAACTGAATTCCTGTGAAGGGGATCCGGCTTCTCACTTCTCGTTCGGCCTGGGCTTTTTCTTTAACGCCTGGGCTTCTTCCGTTGCCGCAGGGGCGTTCACGCAGGACGTCGACCATCGCATTATCCCCAACTGGGGGGCCGCCGCGCTGATGATCAAAAATCGCAACGTTGGTGAAACGCTGCACGATCCTAAGCGCATGGCGATCGCCTGCGGTGTTATCGGCATGATTGTCGTGACCTTCCTGAACCTCACCGCGTCATCCGTACCGGAAGCGCTACAGGTTACTGCCGTTAAGGTGCTGGTGCCCGCGGCTAACCTGCTGGTCAACACCGTGATGCCAGTGATCTTCTGGCTGGCGGCGATTGATGCCGGCAAGAAATCCGGCTTCTGGGCCACCGTTTTCGGTGGTGCAGCACAGCTGATTATGGGCAACGCCGTCCCGGGTCTGGTGCTTGGCATTTTGATCGGCAAAGGTGTTGAAGAGAGCGGCTGGAACCACGTGACGAAAGTGATGATGGTGGCTATCGTCGCGCTGTTCGTCCTGAGCGGATTCTTCCGCGGCTTCGACATGAAGATGATCGAATCCTTCCATCTGACCGTGCCTGACTGGTTGGAACTTATCCACAACTCGCTCAGCGGTAAATAACGGAGGCCATCATGGAACAGAATAAAGGTTTTTGGTTCGCCGACTGGTCATTCCCGATCTTTGTTGGTCTGCTCTCATCCGGCGTGTTTGCCGGAACGCACATGTACTACCTGTACGGTATCGGCGCATTCAACGAAGTGGCGTTCGTGGCGATGTTGAAAGCGGGAATGGACACCGGCTCCTACGGGGCGGTAGCGGCATTTGGCGCCAGCTTCCTGTTTGCCCGCATCATTGAAGGTTCGCTGGTGGGGATTCTGGATATCGGCGGGGCGATCCAGACCGGGGTCGGGTTAGGCGTTCCGGCGCTGCTGCTGGGCGCGGGCATTATCTTCCCGGTCGCCAACTTCGCTGCCTCGCTGGTCACCGGCCTGGTGATTGGTCTGGCGATTGGCTACATCATCATTCTGGCGCGTAAGTTCACCATCAATCAGAGCGACTCAACCTACGGAGCGGACGTGATGATGGGGGCCGGTAACGCTTCTGGCCGCTTCCTCGGTCCCTTGATTATCCTCAGTGCGATGACGGCCTCCATTCCGATTGGCGTCGGTTCACTGCTGGGTGCGCTGCTGTTTTATATCTGGCAAAAACCGATCACCGGCGGGGCGATTCTCGGCGCGATGATCCTCGGTTCCATCTTCCCGATTGCCATTAGCTAACGGTTGATTTGTAGGCCGGATAAAGCGGTTACGCCGCCATCCGGCAAAGGAGAGAACGATGTTTGATTTACTCCTGCGCCATGCGCGTCTGGTCGATGACACGCTGACTAATATTGCCCTTCAGGATGGCAAAATCGCGGCGTTGGGTGACGTTGATGGTCCGGCGCTGAAAACCATTGACCTGCGCGGCGAATGTTACGTTAGCGCGGGTTGGATTGATTCTCACGTTCACTGCTACCCGAAATCGCCGATTTACCATGACGAACCGGACAGTGTGGGTGTTGCCACTGGCGTTACCACCGTGGTGGATGCCGGTAGCACAGGCGCTGATGATATTGACGATTTTTACACGCTGACTCGTGACGCGGCCACCGAGGTTTATGCGCTGCTGAATGTTTCACGCGTTGGGCTTATTGCCCAAAACGAGCTGGCTAACATGGCCAATATTGACGCCGATGCGGTGCGGCAGGCGGTGAAACGTCACCCGGACTTTATCGTCGGCCTGAAGGCGCGCATGAGCAGCAGTGTGGTAGGGGTTAACGGCATCACGCCGCTGGAGCGCGCCAAAGCGATGCAGGCCCAGAACGGTGGCCTGCCGCTGATGGTGCACATCGGCAACAACCCGCCGGATCTGGATGAGATCGCCGAACGCCTCACCGCGGGCGACATTATTACCCACTGCTACAACGGTAAGCCGAACCGCATTCTGACGCCGCAAGGTGAGTTGCGGGCGTCAGTAACGCGGGCGATTTCACGCGGCGTGCGTCTGGACGTTGGGCATGGCACTGCCAGTCTGAGCTTTGCAGTGGCGAAACGCGCCATCAGCCTGGGCATTTTGCCGCACACCATCAGCTCCGATATTTACTGTCGTAACCGTATCAGCGGCCCGGTGCATTCCCTGGCGAATGTAATGTCGAAATTCCTCGCCATTGGCATGTCGCTTCCGCAGGTCATTGAATGCGTTACCGCCCATGCTGCCGATGGTCTGCGCCTGAAACAGAAGGGGCGACTGCAGGTCGGTCTGGATGCCGATTTAACCCTCTTTACGCTGAAACGCCAGCCAACCGTGCTGGTAGATGCCGAAAATGACAGCCTGCAGGCTGAACAACTGCTGGTGCCGCTTGCCGCAATACGTGCGGGCAAGGGCTATATGACCGAACAAGGGAGCGCGGAACATGCCTTCGATTTTTGAAAAATACAATTTAAAACAGGTGATTAACACTTCAGGACGCATGACGGCGCTCGGTGTGTCTACGCCGCGACCCGAAGTGGTTGAGGCCGCAATGGCCGGGATGAACCAATACTTTGAGATGAAAGACCTGGTGAATAAAACCGGTGACTACATCGCGAAATTGCTGGAAGTGGAAGGGGCAACCGTTGTCTCCTGCGCTTCGGCCGGGATTGCCCAGTCGGTCGCGGCTGTGCTGGTTAAAGACAGCGACTGGCTGCTGGAGAACCTGCACGTCACGCCCATCGACAACAACGAAATCGTGTTGCCCAGAGGCCACAACGTCAACTTTGGCGCGCCGGTGGGCACCATGGTAGCGCTTGGCGGCGGCAAGGTCGTAGAAGCCGGTTATGCCAACGAATGTTCCGCAGCGCAGTTAGCGGCAGCCATCACACCGCGCACCGCGGCCATTCTGTATATCAAATCTCACCACTGCGTACAGAAAAGTATGCTCAGCGTGGAGCAGGCTGCGGTGGTGGCGCGCACGCATAATCTACCGCTGATTGTGGACGCGGCGGCGGAAGAAGATTTGCAGTGCTACTACCGCGTGGGCGCAGATCTCGTTATCTATAGCGGTGCGAAGGCAATTGAAGGGCCAACCAGCGGTCTGGTGATCGGTAAAACTCAATACGTTGAGTGGGTAAAACGTCAAACGGCGGGTATTGGCCGGGCAATGAAGGTGGGTAAAGAGGGAATACTTGGCCTGACCTGCGCTATTGAACTGTACCTCAATGCGCAGAAAGAGAGCGGTGCGGAAATGGTCGAGAAAATGACGCCGTTTATTAATACCTTGAATCAGCTTCACGGTGTGAGCGCCCGCGTGGTGTGGGACAGTGCAGGGCGCGACATCGCGCGCACGGAAATTAAGTTTGACGAAGCGGTAACCGGGATTGCCACTGGCGAACTGGTCGACGCGCTGAAGCAAGGGGAGTACGCGATTTACTTCCGTGGTTACAAAGCCAACGAAGGCATTATCGAAGCCGATGTGCGTAGCGTTGATCGCGCGCAACTGGAGATTGTGGCCCGTCGAATTGATGAAGTGATTTCGCAGGAGAAAAAAGCATGAAACTGATCCCTAACTTTTATCGCGACCGCGTCTGCCTGAACGTACTGGCAGGCTCCAAAGAAAATGCTCAGGAGATTTACGCGGCTGCGGAAGGGCACGTGCTGGTTGGCGTATTGTCAAAAAATTACCCGGATGTCGCAAGCGCGGTAACGGATATGCGTGAATACGCGGCGCTTATCGACAATGCGCTCTCCGTGGGGCTGGGGGCGGGCGATCCTAACCAGTCGGCGATGGTCAGTGAAATTTCCCGTCAGATGCAACCACAGCATGTTAATCAGGTCTTTACCGGCGTGGCGACCAGTCGTGCGCTATTGGGCCAGCAGGACACGGTGGTCAACGGTCTGGTTTCACCAACCGGTACGCCGGGGCTGGTAAAGATTTCCACCGGTCCGCTAAGCAGCAAAGAACCGGACGGCATTGTGCCGGTAGAAACCGCCATTGCGCTGCTCAAAGATATGGGCGGTAGCTCAATTAAATACTTCCCGATGGGCGGCCTGCAATGCCGTGACGAATACATCGCGGTCGCCCAGGCCTGCGCGCGTCATGACTTCTGGCTGGAGCCAACGGGCGGGATCGATCTGGATAATTTCAGTGAAATCCTGCAGATCGCCCTCGATGCCGGAGTGAGCAAAATCATTCCTCACATCTATAGTTCGATTATTGATAAGGTGAGTGGTAACACCCGTCCGGACGACGTACGCCAACTGATGGCGATGGCCCGGGCCTGCGTAGGTTAATTGACTGATGAGGAAACTGACGTGCGATTCCCCAACCAACGTTTAGCGCAGCTATTTGGCATGTTGCAAAACGAAGCGCTTCCACAGGACGAGCTGGCGCAGCGGTTGTCGGTTTCCACACGCACCGTACGGGCGGACATCACCGCGTTAAACGCGCTGCTCACCCAGTATGGCGCGCAGTTTGTCCTCAGCCGGGGTAACGGTTATCAGCTCAAAATTGACGATCCGGCAAGTTTTCATGCCCTGCAGACGCAGCAGCCCGACACGTTGCTGCGTATCCCACGCACCAGCCAGGAACGGGTTCACTGGCTGATAGCTCGCTTTCTGACGTCGGCCTTTTCGCTGAAGCTGGAAGATTTGGCTGATGAATGGTTTATCAGCCGCGCGACGCTGCAAAACGATATGGCTGAGGTGCGCGAGCATCTGCAACGTTATCACCTGACGCTGGAAACGCGCCCCCGTCATGGCATGAAGCTGTTCGGCAGCGAGATGGCGATCCGCGCCTGTTTGACCGATCTGCTGTGGATGCTGGCACAGCAGGATCTGCAGCACCCATTGGTGACCGAAGAAGCATTGAACGCCGGGATCCCTGAGCAACTGCAACCCGTTTTGCAGGACATTTTTTCCCGTTTCCATATCCGCCTGACCGATGAGGGCGAGCTGTTTTTGCGCTTGTACTGCGCGGTGGCAGTACGGCGGATTAGCGAAGGGTATCCGCTACCGGAATTTGCCGCAGAGGAAGCCGATCAATCTGTATGCCTGGCCACGCGGGAAATCGCGGCGGTATTGCATCGGTTGGCGGATAAACCGCTCTCCATTTCTGAAGAGAACTGGCTGCAGGTGCATATTGCCGCCCGTCAGGTTCAGGAGATCGCCCCCAGTGCTATTAATGCGGATGATGATGAAGCGTTGGTCAATTACATCCTGCGTTTTATCAATAGCCAGTACAACTACAACCTGTTGAATGACAAACAGTTACATGCTGACCTGCTGACGCATATTAAAACGATGATCACCCGGGTGCGCTACCAGATAATGATCCCCAATCCGCTACTGGAAAATATTAAACAGCACTATCCGATGGCATGGGATATGACGCTGGCCGCCGTCTCGGGATGGGGCAAATATACGCCGTACACCATCAGTGAAAATGAGATTGGTTTCCTCGTCCTGCATATCGGTGTTGGGCTGGAGCGTAGTTACAACATTGGTTATCAAAGGCAACCGAAAGTTCTGCTGGTATGCGATGCCGGAAATGCGATGGCGCGGATGATTGAAGCGGTGCTGGCGCGTAAATATCCGCAGATAGAAATCGTCGATACCGTGACGCTGCGCGACTACGAACAGCGGGAAAGCATCAGCGAAGACTTCGTGATTTCGACCGCGCGAATCGGAGAAAAAGATAAGCCTGTGGTGATGATTGCGCCGTTCCCTACCGATTATCAACTGGAGCAGATTGGCAAACTGGTGCTGGTCGACAGAACCCGTCCGTGGATGCTGAACAAATTTTTCGATGCCGCCCATTTCCGCGTTATCGATGGCCCAATGGATCAACAAACGTTGTTCAATACATTATGCCGTCAGTTGCAGGATGAAGGCTTTGTCGATGCGGAGTTTCTTGATTCGGTTGTCGAGCGTGAGGCCATCGTCAGCACTATGCTGGGTGACGGCATCGCCCTGCCGCACTCCCTCGGTCTGTTGGCAAAGAAAACGGTGGTCTACACCATCCTCGCCCCGCAGGGAATTGCCTGGGGCGATGAAATGGCGCACGTGATCTTCCTGCTCGCCATCAGCAAAAGCGAATACGAAGAAGCGATGGCTATCTACGATATTTTCGTCACTTTCCTGCGCGAACGCGCCATGACGCGGCTCTGCGCGTGCCGGAATTTCACCGAGTTCAAAACGGTCGCGATGGAGTGCGTGAGTCGTTTTTGAGAGGTGTTATCCAGAGTTCGATGTAATGCGAATGTAATGCTAAACTGCATTACACATTCGATTCTACTGGAGGCATAATGGCCACGCTGAACGTCCGTCTGGATGACAAACTCAAAAATGAGGCTTATGCCGTGCTGGAAAAACTGAACATTACTCCAACGGAAGCCGTGCGATTACTGTTCCAGTACGTCGCGGAAACGGGGCGCATGCCAGTGAAAACTGTCACTCTTAGCGACAGTGAAGATGCACTGATTCAGACAGTTCGGGAGAGGTTGTCTTGTCCGCAAAAGGGAATCAAGGTTAGTCTGGATGACTTATGAACTGGAATTCGACCCGAGGGCCTTAAAAGAGTGGCATAAGCTGGGCGATACGGTGAAGGCTCAGTTTAAGAAAAAGTTGGCAGATGTGCTATTGAACCCCAGAATTGACTCTGCCCGTTTAAACGGTCTTCCTGACTGCTATAAAATTAAGCTTAAATCGTCCGGCTATCGTCTGGTGTACCAGGTTCGGGATGCAGTTGTGATTGTGTTTGTTGTCGCGGTCGGCAAGCGAGAACATTCAGCCGTCTATCACGATGCAAACAAACGGCTTTAGCGATCAACGCAAATGATGTACAACCTGGTTGCTGCTGCCGCGCCAGATGAGCGCCGGGTCTTTCAGGTCCTGCACAAATTTACCATCGACCAGCACGTTGATGAGATCGACCACCTGCATTTGCGCGGCGTTGAGTTCATCAAGCTTGTAGCCGGTCCACACCCAGATATCTTTCCCCGGACACTCAGCGTGAATACGCTGTACCAGTTGCAGGATATCCGGCACGTTTTGCGGATGCAGGGGATCGCCACCCGACAGCGAGATCCCCTGACGGTGAATACGCGTGTCGTTCAGATCGGCAATGATCTTATCTTCCATCTCTTTGGTAAACGGCTCGCCGGAATTGAGCCGCCAGGTGCTTTTGTTATAGCAGCCGGGGCATTCGTGCACGCACCCTGACACAAACAGGGTACAGCGGGTTCCTGGGCCGTTGACGATATCGACGGGATAGTATTGATGGTAGCGCATAGCGGGTGTCCAGAAAGCATGTAGGCCGGATAAGGTGCTTGCACCGCATCCGGCAACATTGTGATGCCTGATGACGACGCGATTGCGTCTTATCAGGCCTACGGTCTTTGCAAACGGAAATTAACCGATCTGCCCATTGCCTAAATGCTTCACGCGGCGCTTCACTTCTTCCTGTTTGCCGGCGTTAAACGGACGTGCGTCCGGGCTGCCTAAATAACCGCACACGCGGCGGGTGACCGACACGCGCGCGGCGTCGTGGTTACCACATTTCGGGCAGGTGAAGCCTTTGCTGGTGCACTCGAACTCACCGGTAAAGCCGCACTCGTAGCACTCATCGATTGGCGTGTTGGTTCCGTAATACGGCACGTGCTGATAGCTGTAATCCCAAACATCTTCCAGGGCTTTCAGGTTGTGCTGAATATTCGGGTATTCGCCGTAGCAAATGAAGCCCCCGCTCGCCAGCGGCGGATATGGCGCTTCGAAATCGATCTTATCGTACGGGTTCACCTTCTTCTCCACGTCGAGGTGGAAGCTGTTGGTGTAGTAACCTTTGTCGGTTACGCCTGGCACTACGCCAAACTCGGCGGTATCCAGACGGCAGAAGCGGTCACACAGGTTTTCACTCGGCGTGCTGTACAGGCTAAAGCCGTAGCCAGTCTCATCTTTCCATTGATCGACCGCCTGACGCAGGCGTTCCACAATGGCGATACCTTTGGCGCGCAGCTGCTCGCTGTCATACACATGCTTGTCGCCAAACAGCGCGTTGATGGTTTCGTGAATACCGATGTAGCCCAGAGAGATAGATGCGCGACCGTTTTTAAAGATTTCAGACACGTCATCGTCCGCTTTCAGACGCACGCCGCAGGCACCTTCCATATACAGAATGGGTGCAACGCGGGCTTTTACGCCTTCCAGACGCGCGATACGGGTCATCAGCGCTTTACGCGCCAGCACCAGACGGTCGTCGAGCAGTTTCCAGAAGGTGGCTTCATCGCCATGGGCTTCCAGCGCGATACGCGGCAGGTTGAGGCTGATAACGCCGAGGTTGTTGCGACCATCGTGAACCTGTTCACCGTTCTCGTTTTCCCACACGCCGAGGAAGCTGCGGCAGCCCATTGGTGTTTTGAACGAACCGGTGACTTTGACCACCTGATCGTAGTTCAGGATGTCCGGATACATACGCTTGCTCGCGCACTCCAGCGCCAGCTGCTTGATATCGTAGTTTGGATCGCCAAACTTGTGGTTCAGACCATCGCGAATCGCGAACACCAGTTTCGGGAACACCGCGGTTTTACGGTTTTTACCCAGGCCAGCAATGCGGTTACGTAGAATAGACTGCTGAATCAAACGCGATTCCCAACTGGTTCCCAGGCCAAAACCAAAGGTGACGAACGGCGTCTGACCGTTGGCGGTATGCAGGGTGTTCACTTCATATTCGAGGGACTGGAATGCGTCGTAGCACTCTTTCTCGGTACGAGAATGGGCATAACCGTCGGCGTCCGGGATCTGCCATTCTTCAGCGGTTTTACGATGTTTATTAAAGCTCTCGGTCACGAACGGCGCGAGAACCTCGTCAATACGGTTAATGGTGGTACCGCCATAAATATGGCTGGCAACCTGCGCGATAATTTGCGCGGTCACGGCGGTCGCGGTAGAGATGGATTTTGGCGGTTCAATCTCCGCGTTACCCATCTTAAAGCCCTGCGTCAGCATGCCTTTCAGGTCGATCAGCATGCAGTTGAACATCGGGAAGAACGGCGAGTAGTCGAGATCGTGATAGTGAATATCACCACGCTCGTGCGCCTGGACTACATCACGCGGCAGCAGGTGTTGGCGCGCATAGTGTTTGGCGACGATACCGGCCAGCAGGTCGCGCTGGGTCGGGATCACTTTACTGTCTTTGTTGGCGTTTTCGTTCAGCAGAGCAGAATTGGTTTGCTCAACCAGACCACGAATTTCCTGGTTCAGACGGCCACGTTTTTCACGCTGGATATCACGGTCGTGGCGATATTCGATGTACGCACGGGCGAGTTGTTTGTACGGGCCAGACATCAGCTGGTTTTCTACCGCTGTCTGGATCTCGTTGATATCGACCTGGCTGCGCTCATTCATCAGACTACTAACGACTTCTGCGACGGTGGCACAGTAATCTGCGTCATCGACTCCCGCTGCTTTAGCTGCACGCAGAATGGCTTCTTTGATGCGCTCTGATTTAAACGGCACTTTACAGCCATCTCGTTTCATCACATGCGGTGTCATGATCACTCCATATTTATAAGAACAGGTTATCCACAGAGGTTGGGGAAGCGTCCACGGCTTTATTCATGTCTATTGCCAATGACTTCCCGCAATCCTGACCCACGTTATCCACAATCCCACCGTGAAGCGGTGCATTGTAGTTGTAGCAATTATAGGCGATTAATACAACATATTGGGTCGGCGTGCATTTTAAGTTCTATATGTAGTGATTTGCATCAAGGATGTTTACGATTTTTTTGATGTAGCGCAAAGTAAAAATCGGAGCGTACAGATGACGGGCGCTACAGCCGATTGTAAATTACCCTTGGAAAATTCTGATTATTTATTCAGCAAAAACAGGAAGGTAAGCTGGACGTAGGCAACAACGCCCGGCAGCGCTATACGCACCGGGCTAACAAGAGATTGCAAGCTATTTTTGCACCCACCAGACGGCTTCAAAAGGACGCAGCGTCATGTCACCAGGTTGGCTGGCGACCTCGGCATAGTTGTGCATAAGCACCTGCCAGTTTCCGTTGGTATGAGTCGGTTGCCAGTTCTGGAAGGTATCGCTCAGGTTGGCAATGACCAGCAGCCGCTGTCCTTGCCATTCGCGCTGATAACACCATACGTGTGGGCTGTCTGGTAACAGATCCTGGTAGTCGCCCCAGGTAATAATCGGCTCCGTTTTGCGCAAGGCGATCAGCTTCTGATAGGTGTAAAACACGGAATCGGCGTCATCAAGCGCGGCCGCCACGTTAATATCCGTCGCGTTGTCGCACAGCGCGATCCACGGCTCGGCCTGGGTAAATCCGGCATGTTTGCTGCCGTCCCATTGCATCGGCGTACGGCTGTTATCGCGGGATTTACTGGCGAGGATCGCCAGCAGCTCTTCGGCGTCGCGCCCCTGGCCGTTCAATTCGGCGAACATGTTAAGGCTTTCTACGTCGCGGTAATCGGTAATCTGGCGGAAGTGCGGGTTGGTCATGCCAATCTCTTCCCCCTGGTAGATATAGGGCGTGCCCTGCATGCCGTGCAGCACCATCGCCAGCATTTTGGCGGCTGGCACACGGTATTTCCCTTCCTCGCCAAAACGCGACACGATGCGCGGCTGGTCGTGGTTACACCAGAAAAGCGCGTTCCATGCCTGATTGTGCATCCCTTGCTGCCAGTGGCGGAACAGAGTTTTGAGCGCCACGTAGTCCGGTTTGGCTAACGTCCATTTTTCACCGTTGGGATAATCCACTTTCAGGTGGTGGAAGTTAAAGGTCATCGACAGTTCGCTGCCGTCCAGCGCGGCGTATTGCTGACAATTTTCCAGCGTGGTGGAAGACATTTCGCCGACCGTCATCAGGCTACGTGGGGTGAAGACGTCGCGGTTCATCTCGCGTAAAAACTCATGCGCGCGCGGGCCGTCGGTATAAAAACGGCGGCCATCGCCGTCGGGATCGTTCGGGAAGTCCTGATCTTTGGAGATAAGATTGACTACGTCGAGGCGCAGGCCGTCCACGCCGCGATCGGCCCAGAACTCGCAGACTTTTTTCAGCTCGGCGCGTACCGCCGGGTTTTCCCAGTTCAGGTCGGCCTGCTCTGGGGCAAAGAGATGCAGATAATACTGCTCGCTTTCGGCGTGCCAGCCCCAGGCGCTGCCGCCAAATTTTGACTGCCAGTTGTTCGGCGGGGTGGTCGGTTCGCCGTCGCGCCAGAGATAAAACTGACGATACGGGCTGTCTTTATCCAGCGCCTCACGAAACCAGGAATGCTGGGTTGAGGTGTGGTTAAACACCATATCCAGAATAATGCGTATGCCGCGCGCTTTCGCCGCTGCTACCAGTTCGTCAAAGTCTGCAAGCGTGCCGTAAGCCGGATCGACAGACATGTAGTCGGCGACGTCATAGCCGTTATCAACCTGCGGCGAAATGTAGAAGGGTGTCAACCAGATGGCATCAACGCCCAGTTTTTGCAGATAGTCGAGGCGCTGCGTCACGCCGCGCAAATCACCCGTGCCGCTGCCAGTGGTGTCCTGAAAGCTTTTGGGGTACACCTGATAGATAACGCCGTTTTGCCACCAGTGTGGAATATTCATTGCTGTTTCCTGGAGATACGATGGGGCGCAACTGCGCCCCGAAGAAAAGTTAAACAATCTGTAATGTGCCCTGACGGTATTTACGCTGGTAGACGAATGAGGTCAGTACCATCGGGATAACAATCGCGATGACCATCGCCATGCCAAATACCTGCCAGTAAGTCGGCTGAATGGAGAGGATACCCGGCAGGCCGCCGACGCCAATGCCGTTCGCCATCACGCCGTTCAGGCCGCACAGCAGACCGGCGAGACCGGAGCCGATCATCGCGCACAGCATCGGGAAGCGGTATTTCAGGTTGATGCCATACATCGCCGGTTCCGTTACCCCGAGATAAGCCGAGATCGCCGCAGGTACTGATATTTCGCGTTCATTGTGTTTGCGGCTGGAGATAATGATGCCGACCACCGCAGAAGCCTGAGCGATGTTTGACAGCGCAATCAGCGGCCATACCGGCGTACCGCCCATGCTCTGGATCATCTGCATGTCGATAGCCAGCGTGGTCTGGTGTACGCCGGTGATCACCAGCGGCGCATACAGGAAGCCGAACAACGCCGCGCCAATCGGCGCAAAGCTGCCGGTCATCAGATGACGAACCGCGAACGCCACGCCGTCGCCGATCATGCGGCCAAACGGACCGATAAAGGCGTGCGCAAGGAACACCGCGAGGATCAGCGAGCACACCGGGACGATCACCAGATACAGATAATCCGGGACGATGCGTTTCAGGCGCGTTTCAATAAACCCGAGCGCCAGACCGGCCAGCAGGGCCGGAATAACCTGCGCCTGGTAGCCCACTTTCTCAATGCTGAACAGGCCGAAGTTCCACACTTCCGGTACCTGCTGACCGAGCAGATAGGCGTTCATCAGCTGTGGCGAAACCAGCGTAACGCCCAGCACAATACCGAGGATCGGCGTGCCGCCCATTTTCTTCACCGCTGACCAGCAGATCCCGACAGGCAGATAGAAGAAGATCGCTTCGCCAATTAGCCACAGGAAGTCGTAGAGAGTTTTCAGCGACGGATGCATCTGCGCCAGCGTCTGCCCGTTACTCATTGGCAGATCGCCGATTACATTGCGAAAACCCAAGATCAAGCCGCCGCTAATCAGCGCTGGCAGCAGAGGGAAGAAGATCTCTGCAAAATGGGAAATCAGCTGTTCATGCCACTTCATGTTCTGCCGCGCGGCTTTTTTCGCCTGCTCTTTGTCGGCACTGGCCTGGCCGGTGGTTGCCAGCAGTGCTTTGTAGTAATCGCCCACCTCGGTGCCAATCACTACCTGAAACTGCCCGGCGTTGGTGAAGCAGCCTTTGACCATCGGCAACTGCTCGATCTCTTTTGGCCTGGCATTCGCAGGCTGATTCAGTACAAAACGCAGGCGAGTGATGCAGTGACTCACCGTAGCGATATTGTCGCGCCCGCCTACCAGCTCAATCAGCCGGTCGATGTCTGCTTGTTTTACTTTGCTCATTATTAAGCCCTGTTGTTGACCTGCCGCCAGAGTATCTCTTCGATGAATATTTAAAAATGGGAACGTTCCCGAAACGCAGCGAAGATCACAAATTAGCGCTCAGAAAGCGATCAGGCGAGGGTGGAGGGAATAACGATTTGTCGCAGTTCGCTACGGCCGTTGATCTGCTCGATCAGCTGTGAGGCCGCTTGTCGTCCGGCCTCAGCGTAGCCTGGATCGACGGTGATAATTTCCGGATGGAGGAATTTCATCAGCGGTGTGCTGCCCACACTCGCCAACTGCAGATTTTCAATCCGCTGCTCCTGCAGATATTTGCTGACCCCAAGGGCAAGGGTATCCGTTGCACAGACTAAGGCGGTGGTTTCCGGGGTGATGACACTGGCGGCCTGCTCATAACCCTGCTTCATGGCCAGACCCGGCAGTGCGGCAACCGGATGCAGTTTGTGTTTCTTACAGAATGCCAGGTAGGCTTCATGACGGCGCTTACCAGTGGTCACATCGCTATGGGGAACACCAAGAAAGCTAATATGGCGGTGGTCGCGATCGTATAAACGCTGCATCAGGTTATGAATAGCACCCTCATCGTCATAGCAGACGGAGGCAAAGCCTTTGGCATCTCTGGCCAGCAGTACCAGAGAATCCTGCCAGGAGGTGAGCATCGTTTCGGTAATGCCGGTAAAACCAAACAGCACCACACCGTCAATATTGCGGCGTCTGAGCATGCCCAGATGCTCTTCGACCAGTTCAGGCGAGAACTGGCTTTCCATCATGATCGGATCGTAACCCTGCTCATAAAAAGCGGGCAGCATGGTCTGTACGGCGAGATTTTCTGAAAGAGAATCCAGGCGCGTGACAATAATCGCCACCACCTTGTCGCTTTGCCCACGCATGGCGCGTGCGGAGCGGGAAGGGGAAAAACCGTGCTGATTCATCACCGCTTCGACGCGTTCACGAGTACGTTCGCTGACGCCACTTTCGTTGTTGAGAACGCGGGAAACCGTGGATTTCCCCACACCGCTTAAGCGGGCGATGTCTTTAATGGTCAGCCGATTTTGCATCCTGTTTTCCCGTGTCGCGTGTGAAGTTATGCCAAAAGAGAATAACTTTACTCAAGCACAGCGCAATGGGCAAAGTCTGGTATACGTTTGGTTTAGTTTCTATGATTTATCATACCGCCATAATTGCCACAAACCTTATGGTTTTCTGCGTATAATCCGCAGCGCTTATCTTTCACTTACCGGAGGCTATATGGATCCCGATCCCACCCCTCTCCCGAGACGGAGAAACAAAACTTTCCGGTAAGCCTGCCTATCACTGTCTTACCGGATGCGTAAGACAGTGACGTTCTGACGTCCCTGTTGTGATTTGAAAATTGCCATCAGGCAAGGCTTTGCCACGCCTGAAGGATTTACTGCGCCCGTTAAGACTGGCGCAGGGGGACTGCCTATGTTCAAAAATATGACTCGCCAGCTGTTTGCCCGGCTTAACCGCCATTTACCGCATCGTCTGGTGCATCGCGATCCGTTGCCCAATGCGCAAACCGTTGCCAGCACGCCGATCCCGCCCTCGCTGAGCGAACATTGCCTGAAAATGGCGTTGATGGACGAAGCCGCGCTGTGGAAAACGTTTGGCGCGCACCCGGAAGGATTAAACGCCACAGAGGTCGAGAGCGCTCGTGAAATCCATGGCGAAAACCAGTTGCCGGCGCAGAAGCCGTCGCCGTGGTGGGTGCATCTGTGGGTCTGCTACCGCAATCCGTTTAATATTCTGCTGACCATTCTTGGCGCCATTTCCTATGCCACTGAGGATCTGTTTGCTGCTGGCGTCATCGCGCTGATGGTCGCCATCTCGACGCTGCTGAATTTTGTGCAGGAGGCGCGTTCCACCAAAGCAGCAGACGCGCTGAAAGCGATGGTCAGCAACACCGCCACGGTGCTGCGTGTGATCAACGAAAAAGGGGAGAACGGTTGGGTTGAACTGCCGATCGACCAGTTGGTACCCGGTGATGTTATTAAGCTCGCGGCAGGGGATATGATCCCGGCGGATTTACGTATCGTCCAGGCGCGCGATCTGTTTGTGGCGCAGGCTTCGCTGACCGGTGAATCGCTGCCCGTGGAGAAGGTCGCAACCAGCCGCGACCCGCAGCAAAGCAACCCGCTGGAGTGCGATACCCTGTGCTTTATGGGCACCAACGTGGTGAGCGGTACGGCGCAGGCTATCGTGATTGCGACCGGAGCCAACACCTGGTTCGGGCAACTGGCGGGCCGCGTCAGCGAGCAGGAAAGCGAGCAGAATGCCTTCCAGAAAGGGATCAGCCGCGTCAGCATGTTGCTGATCCGCTTTATGCTGGTGATGGCGCCCATTGTGCTCATCATTAACGGCTATACCAAAGGCGACTGGTGGGAGGCGGCGTTGTTTGCGCTGTCTGTTGCGGTGGGGCTGACCCCGGAAATGCTGCCGATGATCGTCACCTCGACGCTGGCGCGCGGGGCGGTGAAGCTGTCTAAACAAAAGGTCATCGTCAAGCACCTTGATGCCATCCAGAACTTTGGCGCGATGGATATCCTGTGCACCGATAAAACCGGGACCCTGACCCAGGATAAAATTGTGCTGGAGAATCATACTGATATTTCCGGCAAACCCAGCGAGCACGTTCTGCATTCCGCGTGGCTGAACAGCCATTACCAGACCGGGCTGAAGAATCTGCTGGATACGGCGGTGCTGGAAGGCGTGGATGAAGAATCTGCCCGCCAGCTCTCTACCCGCTGGCAAAAAATCGATGAGATCCCGTTTGATTTCGAACGTCGCCGCATGTCGGTGGTGGTTGCTGAAGAAACTGATGTACATCAGCTGGTGTGCAAAGGCGCGCTGCAGGAGATCCTCAGCGTCTGCACCCAGGTGCGCCACAACGGCGAGATTGTCCCCCTGGATGAGGGCATGCTGCGTCGGGTGAAACGCGTCACGGATACGCTGAACCGTCAGGGGCTGCGTGTCGTGGCGGTGGCCACCAAGTACCTGCCCGCGCGTGAAGGTGATTACCAGCGTATTGATGAGTCGGATCTGATCCTCGAAGGCTATATCGCGTTCCTCGATCCGCCGAAAGAGACCACCGCGCCGGCGCTGAAAGCGCTGAAAGCCAGCGGTATTACGGTGAAAATCCTCACCGGCGATAGTGAGCTGGTGGCGGCAAAAGTGTGCCATGAAGTGGGGCTGGATGCGGGCGATGTGGTCATTGGCAGCAGCATTGAAGGGCTAAGCGATGACGAACTGGCAAAACTGGCCCAGCGCACCACGCTATTTGCCCGCCTGACGCCGATGCACAAAGAGCGCATTGTTACGCTGCTCAAGCGTGAAGGCCATGTAGTTGGCTTTATGGGCGATGGCATCAACGACGCTCCGGCGCTGCGCGCGGCGGACATCGGTATCTCCGTTGATGGCGCGGTCGATATTGCGCGTGAAGCGGCGGATATTATCCTGCTGGAAAAGAGCCTGATGGTGCTGGAAGAAGGGGTGATCGAAGGACGCCGTACTTTTTCTAACATGTTGAAGTACATCAAAATGACGGCCAGTTCTAACTTCGGTAACGTGTTTAGCGTGCTGGTGGCGAGCGCCTTTTTGCCGTTCCTGCCGATGTTGCCGTTGCACTTACTGATCCAGAACCTGCTGTACGATGTATCTCAGGTGGCGATTCCGTTTGATAACGTCGACGAAGAGCAGATCAAAAAACCACAGCGCTGGAATCCTGCTGAACTGGGCCGCTTTATGATCTTCTTTGGGCCGATCAGCTCGATCTTTGACATTCTGACCTTTTGCCTGATGTGGTTTGTCTTCCATGCCAATACGCCAGAGCATCAGACGTTGTTCCAGTCGGGCTGGTTCGTGGTGGGCCTGCTGTCGCAAACGCTGATTGTGCATATGATCCGTACCCGTCGCGTGCCGTTCATCCAAAGTCGCGCCGCATGGCCGCTGATGCTAATGACGCTGGTCGTGATGGTGGTGGGCATTGCATTACCGTTCTCGCCGCTGGCCAGCTATCTGCAATTGCAGGCGCTGCCGCTGAGCTACTTCCCGTGGCTGATTGCGATTCTGGCGGGCTACATGACATTGACCCAATTAGTGAAAGGTTTTTATAGCCGTCGCTACGGTTGGCAGTAAGGGGCGATTATTCTGGCGGCGCAGCGACCCGGAAAAAACCCACCCACCACAAAGAAACAATCAGGGAGCAGACGATCTGCTCCCTGATAAACCAGCTCTCTGAGTTAAACCGCGGTGGGTTAATTTACCGTCAGCGTAACATTCATGGTGTAGCTAAGCGCCCACGAGCTGTGCCAATCCTTGCCGTCAAAGGTTACCACACCATGCCAGGTACCCGCAGGAAGGTTCGCATTGTCCCCATCTGTTGCTTTGTAGACAAAGTGTGGGTAATTTGAACTCACCTGGCACCCTGCGGCAGAGTTAAATGCAGTGGCGCCACACATATTCGCCCTCTGTCCTCTGAATGTGACGGTTCGGGTATTCCCCTTATCATCCGTAAACGGTGCAGTAATGACGCTATACCCACCCTGGGACCAAACCAGGCTCGTAGGCCCCGTGGTATCACCGGTGACGATAAAGCCTAGATCTGTAAATTGGGTTACCGTTGGCCCATCAATTTCCGCGTTCGCTGCGCCATTGGTGATGTTCCAGTCGAACTCAATGTTGCCAAGGAACTTGACTGTACTATCCGTTTTTGTACTTTCGTTGATCGTGGCCGTGACGGTGGCGACACCGAATTCAATACCTGACAACTTAACAGTGGCTATACCGCTGGCATTCGTTGTACTGGTTTGTGCGGACAACGTATTCAGATCCGTGGTCCAGGCAACCGAACCGCCTGAAACAGGGTTGTTATTGATATCAGATACCGTTGCGGTATAGGTCACCGGAGAGGTCCCTGCCGATACGTGATCGACATTTGGCTTCAGTGAGTCTATTTTTGCGGTTTTCACATCGCCAATAAAGTTCGCTACGCTGGACGTTTTCGTTGCTGACGGTGAGGTTATTGTTGCTGTGGCTTTCACGCTACCTGATTTTATCGACGTCCCGCTTACCGTGACCGTACCATCTTCCAGCGTTGTCCCGTTCGTTGCTGACAGCACAACATTCGTGTTATCGCTCGTCCAGTTAACCGCCACATCTTTCAGCAGGTTTTTATTTGCATCCCATACCGTGGCCGTCCAGGTTATTGCCGCTGTACCATCCGCTACCGCTTCCGTCACATCTGGCACGACGCTGCTAAACGTTGCGGTGCTGACATCGCCAATCACCAGCAATGTTTTTGACGCTTTGCTGGTGCTTAAGGACAGCGTACCGGTCACGTCGATACTTCCTGCTTTCAGGCTGGAGAAAGTCACAGTCGCCTTACCATCGGAGTCCGTCACCGAAGAGTTAACGCTAAAGGTACTGTTGGTTTCTGTGCTGCTCCAGTTGACGGTCATACCAGGTACTGGATGGTTACTGCCATCTAATACCAACGCCGTTAGTGTGACGGTATCTTTACCCGCAACGATATCGACGTCTTTATCTGCTGTCAGCGAGGAGACGTTTGCTGTCGTACTGTCTGCGGTAAAGATCAGACCGGTTTTGGATGCTGATGCCTTGTTACCGCCGCTCATCGTTGCATCAACCTGGTATTCAGCAATTTCAGCAGAAGTGAGCGTCACTTTGGCCACACCGCTGCTGTCGGTGGTGGTCTTCGCGGCTGACAATGTACCAGTGGTTGGCGCAACGCTCCAGTTCACCTCGGTATCGGTTATCGGGTTATTGTTTGCATCGACCAGCGTGGCGCTCAGCACAATTTCGCTGGTGCCGTCGGCAACCGTCTTGTCTTTATCACTTACCAGCGTCATTTTCGCCTGATTGATGTCTGCACTGAAGGTCGTTTTAACGGCTTTATACGCCACGCCTGCATCGGTCTGTGCGCTAATCACAACATCACCCGATTTTAACGAGGTCACGGTTATCTGTGACTTACCGTTGGTATCACTGGTGGTTGAGGTCGCGCTGAGCTGCATGTCCGCATTGTCTGTCGACCAATTGACGAGGGCGCCGCTGACTGGGTTGTTCTGTCCGTCAAGGACGGTCGCCACATAAGTGATGCTATCGCTGCCGTTAGCCACTGCGGTTGTTTTGCTTGGCTCTACCTGCGTGACGTTCTGTGTGCTTGCATCCGCAATAAACGTGGTCACTTTGTCTTCTTTCGCCGCCGTGCCGCTGACGCTGGCCGAGGCTGTTGCCGTGCCCGTTTTGGCTGATTTTAGCGTCAGGATGGCGTTCCCCTCGCTGTCGGTTATTGAGGTTTTGCTCCCTGCTGAAGTGCCGTCTGTTTTCTTCACGTTCCAGTTTACCGTTATCCCACTGAGTGGATGACCGCTGCTGTCTTCAACCTTCGCCGTGGATGTGCTGCTGTCGATATTGTTTGCCACTACCTCATATTTATCTGCACCGATAGCGACAACGCTGGCGGAGGATTCATCTGCCGTAAAGCTCAGCGGTTCGCTTTTCTTCGATTCGGCTGAACCGTGCTGCGCGGTGACGATGGTGGTGATGACATCCGCGCTTTTTACCGTGATCTGCGCCTGACCCTGGGCATCCGTTGTCGACTGGGTTGCGGAAAGTATCGCTTTCGCGTTATCCGCACTCCAGTTTATGGCCTCATTTGGCACCGGATGACCGCTCTGGTCGATAACTGTCGCAGTGAGGGTGATAGCCGTTGTGCTATCTGCCAGCGCGCTGGTAGACGATGCACTAACGCTGTCCAGGTGCGTGGTGGCGCTATCGACAGTAAAGGACAGAGGGGAGAGTTCCTTCGCTGGGCCATTGGTGGTTGTGGCGGTGACTTTATAGTTCTCCACTGACGTTGACGTTAATGTTACCGTTGCCACACCGTTGCTGTCGGTTTTGCTGGTGGTTGCCGACAATATTCCCGTAGACGGGGATACCGACCAACTGACATCCACCCCTGCTACTGGGTTGCCGTGTGTATCAGTCACGGTGGCTTTTGGCTCAATGCTGTCCGTGCCGTTAGCCAGTGCGGAATCGCGGTCACTGTCCAGGCTACTAACGAAGGCGCTGCTGCTGTCGGCCGAGAAGGTCGCTTTACTTGCCTGATAAGCCGTACCAGTACTGGTCTGTGCGCTGATCACCACATCGCCCGCTTTCAGTGACGTGACTTGTATGGATGTTTTACCGTTCGCATCGCTGGTTGTTTGCGGCTGGCTTAGCGTCATATCGGCATTATCAGATGCCCACAACACCGTTGCGTTGGCGATAGCATTGCCAAACGCATCCGTTACGGTCGCTTCGTAGGAAATACCGTCGCTGCCGTTGGCCAGCGCCGTACTTTTACTCAGTGTGATTGAGGTGACATTCTGGCTGCTGCTGTCGGCAACAAAAGTAATCTCTCCCGTTGATTTTGGTGAATTACCGTTAACATCCGCCGTTACCGTGACTATGCCAGTTTTTGTTGATTTCAGTGTTAGCGTTGCCGCACCCTGATTGTTGGTCGCCGTGGTTTTTTGGCTGACTTTTGTGCCATCGCTCTTTGTCACCGTCCAGTTGACCGTCACGTCGCTTAGCGCATTACCATTATCATCGGCAACCATTGCTGTCACCGTACTGGTATCGGTATTGTTAGCGACAATCGTATCTTTTTCATTGCTGATAGAAGTCACTTTTGCCGTAGCGGCGTCAGCCGTAAAGCTGAGTGTCGGCGTACTCAGTGAATTCCCACCTTCCAGTTGTGCGGTGACAACGGTGTTAATCACCTCTGTGCTGGAGACTTGTATTTGCGCAGTGCCTTTGTCATCGGTGGTGGATTTTACCGTCGACAGCTGTGCTTTCGTATTATCTGCCGTCCAGTCGATCACAGCATCTTTCAGAATGGCGCCGTACTGGTCGGTGACATGCGCCGTCAGCGTAATTGGTGTACTGCCCCCGGCAATTGCGCTGGTGGCTGAGGTATCCAGTGAGGTTAGATGCGGCACCGTTACCATGGCTTCTTCAATTAATTTCGCACTGGCGAGTTTTACCTTCCCATCAATATAGGGCTGGATAGTCAGCGTATCCGACGTAGTCCCGGAGGTGATTGTCGCGGTATACACCCCGGCGGATGTTTCGCTGAAACTGGTGATAGATGGTTTTTTCACCGTGCCATCTACGGCGGCGTTACTTGACCCCGTAGCCGATGAGATTAGCGTTGTGCTCATTCTGGAGGCCAGACCCGTTGCGCTTTCGGCATTAGCCGTTCTAAGCGTTACGGTGACGGTGGCTGTACTGGCCCCATCTGCTGAAATTTTAGTTGGGGAAACCGTGGTGGTTGATTGCAGAGTATTCACATCAATACCGGTGACATTCACCTTCATGCTACTGGCGTTAGAGGCATTGCCATTTTTGTCCCAGGCCGTTGCCGTCAGGGTATAGCTGTTCACATCACTGCTCTGCCAGGAAGGTAGTGTCAGTACAAACTGTTCAGGGCTGGAGCCAGCCGTGATTTTCCCGCCGTTATTCAGGAAGGAAGCCGCCTGCCATTCAATATGGTCGAGGCCGTATTTCGCTTTCACTTTCGCGGTCACGCTCTGTGTTGACAGCTCTTCACCTTCCACCTGTTCCGGAAGTGAAAGTGAAATCAGATCCTGTTTGCGGTATTCCAGTACGATATTGTTATTACGGTCAACCAGATCCTGACGACTTCCTAGCAGTGAACGACGTGCGGCCACGGAGGAAGGGTCGAATTGATCGCTTAACGGTACCCCTGGCGTCCAGTTCAGCGCCAGATTAATCTGGGTGTCATTTTCCCCCCCTTTGCCCATTTTCTGGTTAGCGCCAAGGGTTATGAATGGCACTGGCGTATAGTTCAGACCCAGCGTAATAGCATGTGGGTTTTTCTGGCGGTCGCTTTCATCGTCGCCAAACAGCCCCACGCTGTTACCGAAGTACTGCTCATACACCATGGTCGCGCCCAGTTGCGGATACGCAGGCAGATAGCCTGTCGCGCGAATATCAAAGCCGTTAGCCGCGCGTTCATCGTAATCGGCATAGCGAGAGGAGGACATCCAGTCACTCAGACGAAAATAGCCGTTAGCGGAAAGCTTGAGATAATCCCAGCCTAATTCCGTTCCCACGCCAAGGCGTTCATGATGATTATCGGAAATTTGGCGATCGTAAAAAATGTTGGTTCCCCACATCCATTTATCTGAGAAATGGCGGTAACCCAGACCGGTATTGATAATATTCCGGTCATCATGGCGGCGACCGCCTAATTGGGTAAACAGCAGATTTTCTTTTTGATCGTAAAGAGGAATGAGGAGGTCGAGGTCGGAATCATTCAGGGTGAAATGCTCATCGGTGCTGATGCTTACACGAGCGGTACCGAATTGATTTAACCATTTCTGCACTTCGCTTGATGCAGCGCCTGTCGCCTGGGAAACCAGTGCGTTACCTGCATTGCCTGAGCCTAACATAGTCCCAGCCTGTATGGCTGCCTGCGCAACGTTATTTTCGGTCTCATCTTGCTGGCTTTGCGCGGAGGATGTACCGGCTGCAGGCTGAGCTGGCTGGCTGATATTCTGATTGCTGGCATGGGCGCTTGGCGCGAGCCAGAATAGTAGGGAAGGCGGACATAGTTGCAATAATATCTGAATAACAGCTAACACCTTCCGTGTGCGGAGATTCATAATTAAAACCCTTTTATATAGAGAAAGCTATGCTTAACCATCACAAGCTGGTTAATCCTAATAACTAAGAATAGTAATTTTATATAAATAAAACTGATGATAATTGAAAATAACGCGCAGCTAACTCAATATTAGCTTAATTGCATTTTAATTTTTTCTGAAATTATTCATTTTAAAAATGAATTATGTGGAAAATAATGTAATATAGCAGTTGAAACAACGAATAGATTTCTGTTGTGTATGAAATTGGGGAGGGGCTTATTAGGTGATAATGTTAGTTGAATGGATGGCTAATGAAATAATGCCTGTGAGTTGGATATGGATTTTTAATTAAATTATTAAAATGGTTTTTATGTGGCATTATCTTTATTCACACCAGAAGAATATTATCAGTTTTAACAGGAGGATACCTCCTGAATAAAGATACTGGTCACATTAAGCGACCAGCATTAGCCATCAAACTGAAATATTTATCTGGGTTATATTAGCGACGAACGGCGATCGCTTCAATCTCGATTTTCACGTCTTTCGGCAGACGGGCAACTTCCACGCAAGAACGCGCCGGGAAGGTCGCGTTGTGCTCAGTGAAGAACGCTTCGTAGGTGGCGTTGACGGTAGCGAAATCGTTCAGGTCTTTCACGAAGACGGTCGTTTTTACGATGTCGCCCACTTTCAGACCTGCTGCTTCAACGATAGCTTTTACGTTTTCCAGCGACTGACGCGCCTGAGCGGACACGTCTTCCGCTACGGCGCCGGTTTTCGGATCGACCGGGATCTGACCGGAAGTGATTACCATGCTACCCAGGTCAACACCCTGTACGTATGGGCCGATTGCTGCTGGTGCATTTTCCGTCGCGATAGTCTTGCTCATGATTTCTCCTGAATTACAGCGGTAATAGAATGTTCCCGCTCATTATAGGGAGCCGGGATCTCATAACCAACCCAAATTAGTTGGCCAGCACCACATAATGCGAAAACTCTTTTTCACAGTATTTGCATTTGAGTGCGATGTCATCAGCACGCTTTTTCACTGCAAAACTGGAAGAAACCGGCTCAGCATGACTGATACAGTTGCTGTTCGGGCACACCAGCACGTTGTCGATGCGCTCTGGCAGACTCGGACGTGATTTACCCACAACATCGTAATCGTCAATGCGGTTCACCGTTGCCTGCGGGGCATACAGAGAGAGCTGGTTAACCTGCTCGTCGGTCAGGAAGGTATTTTCAATTTTAATCAAGTCCTTACGACCCATCTCACCGGACGGCAGGTTCAGACCGATGGTGATTCGCTGGTCGGTTTCTGTCAGCTTGAACAGCGTCAGCAATTTAAAACCAACCTGTGCGGGAATATGGTCAATCACGGTGCCACGTTTGATGGCTTCAACCTGCAGTTTGTTATCGTGTGTCATCTCTTTTTCTCCCTTACAGTGCCAGTTCGCTATTCAGTACCAGTGCCAGTAACGCCTGGCGGGCGAAGATGCCGTTGCCAGCCTGCTGGAAATACCAGGCGTGCGGCGTCTTATCGACGTCGGTGGTGATTTCATCAATACGCGGCAGCGGATGTAGTACCTTCATGTTGGCTCTGGCGCCGTTCAGGTCGCTGGCGCGCAGGACAAACTGGGCTTTCACGTTGGCGTATTCGGATGGGTCCAGACGCTCTTTTTGTACGCGGGTCATATAGAGGATATCGACCTCCGCCATTACCTCTTCGATAGTGCCATGCAGGCTCCAGGCGATGCCCTTTTCAGTCAGCATATCCAGAATGTATTGCGGCATGGCCAGCGCATCCGGGGCAATGAAGTAGAAGCGGTTGCCTTCAAATTTCGCCAGCGCCTGAGTTAAGGAGTGGACAGTGCGGCCATATTTCAGATCACCCACCATGGCGATTTGCAGATTGTCCAGGCGGCCCTGTGTTTCCTGGATGGTAAACAGATCCAGCAGCGTCTGGGTTGGATGCTGGTTAGAGCCGTCGCCCGCGTTAAGAACCGGAACGTTACCAGAGAATTCTGTTGCCAGACGCGCGGCGCCTTCCTGCGGATGGCGCATGACGATGGCGTCGACATAGGTGCTGATGACGGAAATGGTGTCAGCCAGCGTTTCGCCTTTTTTGCCCAGAGACGTGTTGCTGCTGTCAGAGAAACCTACCACGCTGGCGCCCAGACGGTGCATAGAAGTTTCAAAGGATAAACGGGTACGGGTTGACGCTTCAAAGAAGCAGCTGGCGATAACCTTATGCTTTAACAGCTCCGGCTGTGGGTTAGCTTTTAATTTCGCCGCCGTTGCGAGGACCAGATTGAGGTCATCGCGGCTGAGGTCGTTTATGGAAATGATGTGTTTTTGATAGAGCGGGTTAGCCATGTTTATCTCCTGACGCCTGGGCAAAAAAAAAGCCCCTCAATTGAGGGGCTCGGAATGGGTGATCAACGGAAAGAAAAACGGCAGGCCAGCGTCCTTTTTCAGACGCGGTAAGACAAAATGTCGTACACACTGAACCATACATCCTCCCGGCAAATTGTCCGCGATTATACTCAGCTACGTTATGGGATCAAGCGAAAAATGCACGATTTATTCATCGCAAACGGTTCTTCTGAATTTTAATTCATTTTAAAGAGATAATTAATCTGCTTGTGAACCAGGCCCGTTCGCTGCACGACGCGCGGCGCGACCCAGACGATACTGCTGCCGGCAATGACGCCGAGAACTTCCGGCAAGGCGTGATAATCGAGGATTCTGGCAACCGCGCGACCATATCCTGCTGCGGTGTGAATGAGGATAAACTCGCTATTGTGTTCTATGCTGACCACCATTTCAGCGATCGATCGCGCCGCATCAGGAGCGGGTCGTGACTGAGGATTGACAGAATAAATTTTTTGCCCTTTTGTATTTCTTATTTTTATGGCCCCAAGCAACTTCAGCAAACGAGACACCGTCGACTGACTAATACTGGTAAAGCCGTGGCTTTGCAGGTCGCGGCGCAGCGCTTCCTGGGACAGGTAGCTTTTTTCGCTAATCAGGCGCTGACACATCGCCAGCTGTTTTTGCTCTTTGGCAGAGTAATCATCGAATTCCTTCATAAAATCACCTTATATTTATTATCTGTATCAATGCGATGGCGAAATTCACCACATTTGCAGTATCAATAACGGCTCAAACGGGCGGTTGTGCAGAAAAACGAGAGAACGATCAAAAAAGCCGCCGGTATCCGACGGCTAAAAGGGTTACAGCATCGCGCCGATACTCAGGACGACCATGTTCAGTAACGTCAAAATGAGCAGTAACGGAGCGACCCATTTCAGGTAACGCACATAGGGAACGCGCGCGATGGCCAGCCCACCCATCACAACCGCAGAGGTGGGCGTAATCAGATTCACAATGCCGGAAGCGGATTGATAAGCGGTGACGACCAGATCCCTCTGTACATGCGCGAAGTCGGCCAGCGGGGCCATAATGGGCATGGTGAGGACCGCCAGCCCAGAGGACGATGGGACCAGGAAGGAGAGCAAAACTTCCAGCCAATAGGTCACATTGATGAAAATGGTGGTGGAAAGGCCGGAGACTAAATTTTCAGCGCTGTGCAGAATGGTGTGAGTGATCATGCCGTTATCCATCACCACGACGATGCCGCGCGCAATACCGATAATCAGCGCTACGCCAAGCAGATCCCGCGCACCGTCAATGAACGTACTGGTAAATGCCTCTTCACTCATGCGGGCGATTACGCCGACGATAATCGCAGCAGCCAGAAAAACACCGGATATTTCTGCCATCCACCACCCGAGTACCGCTACTCCATAGATCATTACCGCAAAGGCGGCGGCGAAAATCAGCAGGATCCATTTCCGCGTTGCCGTGAATTCCAGATTGGTATTGGCGCGACTACCGAGAAAATGGGCGCGGTTTTCCTCCATTTTATCCGCCACGATAGACAGCTCAGGATGGCTGCGAACTTTCCGGGCATAGCGCATGACCCACACCACGCAGATCACATAGCCGACGACCAGCAGCAGAATGCGCATCAGCATTCCCTGGGTGAAGGGGATCCCGGCCGCGTTGGCAGCGATAACCGTTGCGAACGGGTTAATTGTCGAACCGAGTGTGCCGATACCTGCGCCGAGCAAAACGGTCGCAGCAGCGACCAGTGGATCAAAGCGGGCCGCCATCATTACCGGGACGAGCAGCGTGTAAAAAGGTAGCGACTCTTCCGCCATCCCGTAAATCGTACCGCCGGCGGCGAAAAGTCCCATCAGGATGGGGATCATCCACTCTTCTTTGCCGTTAAGCCTGACCGTTACGCGTTCGATACCGGCGTCAATGGCGCCCGTTTTATTTACCACGCCGAGAAAACCGCCGATGATCAGGACAAACAGCGCCACATCAATGGCGCCGGCGGTGTAGGTCTCGTGATTATAAAGACCGTCAATTGGCGCCAGCAGTACAGCGGTAATGCCTTGTGGATGCGCCTCTGTGGGGGCATAAGTCCCGGCAACCGGCACTTCTTTACCCAGGGTCGCATTCATCGCCATCTGGTATTTCCCTGCCGGGACAATCCAGGTCATAACAGCGACGAGTGCAATAAGAATAAACAGGATGGTATACGCGCTGGGAAATTTGAATTTGCCCATGATGTTCTCCGGATAGCTCGGGCATATGCCGTCAGGCGACATATGCCCGCAGGGGTTAGTCGCCGAGTGTCGCTACCATGACCGCTTTGATGGTATGCATCCGGTTTTCTGCTTCGTCGAAGACGATGGAGTGTGCTGACTCGAACACCTCTTCCGTGACCTCAAGCCCTTTCAGGCCGTAAGCCGCTTCGATTTCACGCCCAACTTTGGTGTGTTCGTTATGGAAGGCGGGCAGACAGTGCATAAATTTCACATTGGGGTTGCCGGTTGCGTTGATGACTCGCTGGTTAATCTGGTAAGGCGTCATCAGGCTTACGCGTTCTGCCCATGCCTCTTTGGGTTCGCCCATGGAGACCCAGACATCGGTATAGAGGAAATCCACGTCGTAAACGCCTTCCTCAACGTCCTCCGTGAGCGTAATGCGCGCGCCTGTCACGCTGGCGATTTCACGGCATTCGGCAACCAGCGTCTCATCCGGCCAGAAGGATTTAGGGGCGACGAGGCGGATGTCCATCCCCATTTTCGCCGCGCCAACCATCAGCGAATTACCCATGTTATTGCGGGCGTCACCGAGGTAGGCGAAGCTCAGTTCAGGTAAGGTTTTGCCCGGCGCGTGTTCCAGCATGGTCATCAGATCCGCAAGGATCTGCGTAGGGTGAAATTCGTTGGTCAGTCCGTTCCATACCGGAACACCGGCGAACTGCCCCAGTTCTTCGACGATCTCCTGGCCATATCCGCGATATTCGATGCCGTCGTACATGCGGCCTAACACGCGGGCGGTATCTTTCATCGATTCTTTGTGACCAATCTGTGAGCCGCTTGGGCCGAGATAGGTCACCTGCGCGCCCTGATCAAAAGCGCCAACCTCAAAGGCGCAGCGGGTGCGGGTTGAGGTTTTTTCGAAGATGAGCGCGATATTTTTACCGACCAGCGTCTGTCTTTCGCGTCCGGCCTTTTTCGCCGTTTTTAATTCGATAGCCAGATCGATCAGGTACTGGATCTCTGCCGGGGCGTAGTCGAGCAATTTAAGAAAATTGCGATTTTTTAAGTTAACAGTCATCAGAATGTCCTTATGTAGGCCGGATAAGGCGCAGTCGCCCATCCGGCAAAAATGGGTCACGCGTCGTAAGCAATGGTTTCGGGCCGAATCAATGTGCCTTTCTCTCCCGAGAGAATGGCCGGGCCGTCGGCCAGGGAGCCGATGCCTGCTATCCCCTGGCATTGAGAGACAAAATTCGCGCAGGCGGTAACTTTCGGCCCCATAGAACCGGCGTCGAACTGCATCTCGCCGAGTATTTCGGGGGTGACCTGAGCCAGAGGGCGCTGGGTGGGTTTGCCCCAGTCGAGGTACACCGCGTCGGCATCGGTCAGGATGAGCAACGCATCAGCATGAAGCTGGCTGGCGAGCAGGGCAGCGGAGAGATCTTTGTCGATCACGGCTTCAATGCCGTGGTAGCCATCGGCTTTTTCCACGACCGGCACACCGCCGCCGCCATTGCAGATGACCAGATGATCGCGGGCGATCAACGCCTGGATCGCGTCACTTTCAACAATACGTTTGGGTTGCGGAGAGGGCACAACGCGACGGAACGCTTTACCATCGGCTTTGAAAACCCAGCCTTTTTCCACCTGTAATGCACTGGCCTGGGTTTGGTCGTAAATGGGCCCGATATATTTGGTGGGATTGCTGAAGGCTGGATCGTGGGCATCGACTTCAACCTGCGTCAGCAGGACGCTAATTTCTCGCTGTGGAAGCTGGTTTTTCAGCGCCTGTTGCAACATATAGCCAATCATTCCCTGACTTTCCGCGCCGAGAATATCGAGCGGATAGGGGGTGACGCTGGCGTAAGCGCTGTTTTGTAACGCCAGCAGTCCAACCTGTGGGCCATTGCCGTGTACCAGAATCACACGCCACTGTTGCGTAAGCCGGGCGATGGTTTTTGCCGCCAGCTCAATATTCTTACGTTGGATGTCTGCTTCCAGCGGCTCGCCGCGTTTGAGCAGCGCGTTGCCGCCCAGAGCCACAACCAGGGTCGGTTTATTTTCCATGACGTCTCCTTAAATACCGTCGCGTTCCAGCGGGCAGCTCATGCAGCGCGCGCCGCCGCGTCCGCGTCCAAGTTCGTCGCCAGGAATGGGTAAAACGGTGATACCGGCTTTGTCGTATTTCTCGTTGGTCCAGATATTGCGCTCGTAACCCACAACCACACCGGGACGTAGCGTCAGGACGTTGTTGGCGTCATTCCACTGTTCACGTTCGGCTTCGAAGGCGTCACCGCCGGTGGTAATCAGGCGAATTTGATCGAGCCCCAGCGCTTTTTCCAGGGCATGAACCAGCGTACTTTCCTGCGTCCGTTTCAGGCCGCCGCGCCCGTCCGGCGTCAGAGTCCAGCACTGCACGTCCGGGCGCACCACTTCCGGGTAGACAGAGAAGGTATCGATATCGATGTGGGTCATCACGGTGTCGAGATGCATGCAGGAACGATGCTTAGGCAGTTCGACCGCGATGACGCGCTCTGCCTGGCGATGCTTGAAGAGTGACTGAGCAAGGAACTCGATTCCCTGTGGCGTGGTGCGCTCAGACATGCCAATAAGTACCGCACCGCGACCAATGACCAGCACATCGCCACCTTCTAATGTGGCGTGGTCATAATTAATATTTTCATCACCGAAGTATTTAATAAACTCACCATCGGCGAATTGCGGGTGCCAACGGTAAATCGCCCGCAGATTATTAGTTTCTCGTTGCCGGGCGGTTTTAGCCATCGGATTAATCGACACGCCGTTATATATCCAGCAGGAGGTGTCACGCGTAAATAAATGGTTGGGCAATGGCTTCATAATAAAATCATTAATATCATGAGTATCAACCACCATATTTTTGATTGACGCTGGGATTTCGCCATAGGTCAGCCCGCCGCTTAAATGCCGTGCCAGTTCCCGGTGCTGCATGTCCGCAAGCCAGGCGCGGACATCGGCGGCGAAAGTGGGGCCAAGGCGATAATCAGAAATTTGCGTATCCAGCAGCCAGCTTTTAGCGTCTGGAATATCCAGAGTTTGTGTCAATAAATCAGTGAGTAACAGAACCTCAATTCCCTCCTGACGCAGCGTGTTGGCGAAAATGTCGTGCTCTTCACCTGCACGTTCTACCGAAAGCACATCATCAAAAAGCAGCTCCTGACAGTTGGATGGCGTCAGCCTTTTTAAGCTGAGATTAGGGCGATGCAGCATCACGCTACGTAATTGACCGATTTCAGAACCGACATAATGCTTTTCCATCATTATTCCTTTAATACGATTTTAAAAAATAAAGAGGAGATGGCTGCAAATGCAATTTATTGCAGTCATGATTTTTCAGCTGATTTCAGAATCTATATTTAGATCTTATTTGATACGGAAACGTGATTTGTTTCACAGTCGGTTCGATATTTGAATTTGCTTTCCTAATATATGAGATGGCTCTGAGATTTTAAAAAATAATAAATACAATAACTGAATTGCTACGCATGAATATGTCTTGTTATTTATCTATGTTAATTTTATGTACATTTTTAAAAATATATACACTTAATAATTGATTGATTTTTATGTATTTTTTATTATGAGGTGAATGTTTATGCGGTTCTGTGATTCTATTATTTGTACGGGACAGTTTATTGCCAAATAAATATGGTGGCGAACAAAGCGAGTGGGGGAGGTGTGAATTGTGATCGACTGCTTGGTTTTATCATAACACTTTCAAAACCAGTAAGTTACCAGCAAAGAGAAAAATGAGGGGGTAAGAGTTATGCAGTGTTTATGCATAACCTGATGCGTGAGGTTAACAACTATCTAACATCATCAGCGATAAACATGCGTTGCCGCAAAATATCGGTAATTAGGAGTGGTATGACAGGCCGTTTTTTCGTATAACAACAAAAATGAAACGATGTTTTAATCAAGGAGTTTGAGATGATTGTCGGCAATATTCACAACCTGGGTGCCTGGCTGCCGGAAGAGCTGCGTCAGGCGATTGAGCACATTAAAACGCATGTTACGGATGCGACGGAAAAGGGTAAGCATGACATCGATGGCGATCGCCTGTTTTATCTGATTGCCGAAGATATGACGGAGCCGTTTGCACAGCGCCGTGCCGAATATCATGCCCGCTATCTGGATATTCAGATCCTGCTCAAAGGGCAGGAAGGCATGACCTTTAGTACGCAGCCTGCGGGCGCGCCGGAAACTGACTGGCTGGCGGATAAAGATATTGCCTTCCTGTCGGAAGGGGCACAGGAGAAAACGGTGGTGCTGAACGAGGGTGACTTTGTGGTGTTCTATCCGGGGGAAGTGCACAAACCGCTGTGCGCAGTCGGTGCTCCGGCGCTGGTACGCAAAGCGGTGGTGAAAATGCGGGTGGAATAAGCGTGTTTGCCGGGGGCGGCTTCGCCTTGCCCGGCCTACGGGAGCGCGGTTGTAGGCCGGGTAAGATGCTGAGCATCGCCATCCGGCAAATCAATCATGCAACGTTATTTTTTGGAAAGCGTCGCCACCATTACCGCTTTAATGGTGTGCATCCGGTTTTCCGCCTGATCAAATACGATGCTGGCGGGGGACTCAAAGACGTCGTCGGTCACTTCCATCCCGCCGTGCAAACCGTACTGTTGCTCCATTTGTTTGCCAAGCGTGGTTTGATCGTCATGGAACGCGGGCAGGCAGTGCAGAAATTTCACCTGCGGATTGCCGGTGAGCGCCATCATCGTGCTGTTTACCTGATATTTGCGCAGCAGTGCAATACGCTCGGCCCACTTCTCTTTCGCTTCGCCCATTGACACCCATACGTCGGTGTAGATGAAGTCTGCACCTTTTACGCCCGTGGCGATATCTTCGGTCAGCGTAATATTGCCACCGTTTTTCTGTGCCAGCGCTTTGCATTCTGCCACCAGACTCTCTTCCGGCCAGCAGGCCTGCGGTGCAACCAGACGCAGATCTAACCCGGTTAACGCGGCGGCTTCCAGCATTGAATTGCCCATATTGTTACGGGCATCGCCGGTATAGACCAGCGTCATCTCATTAAATGCTTTACCCGGCAGGTGTTCCTGCATAGTTAACAGATCCGCCAGTAACTGGGTGGGATGAAACTCGTTAGTTAATCCATTCCACACCGGCACACCGGCATATTCCGCCAGCGTTTCCACCACTTCCTGACCGTGACCCCGATACTGAATACCGTCGTACATACGGCCAAGCACGCGGGCAGTATCTTTAATCGACTCTTTATGTCCAATCTGGCTGCCGCTTGGCCCGAGATATGTCACTCGAGCGCCCTGATCGTATGCGGCAACTTCGAAAGAGCAACGAGTACGAGTCGAGTCTTTTTCGAAGATGAGCGCGATATTTTTACCGGTGAGTTGAGCCACCTCTGTGCCGTTTTTCTTATCTGCCTTGAGCTGTGCGGCGAGCTTGAGCAGTGACGTGAGTTCAGCAGAGGTGAAATCGAGCAATTTCAAAAAGTGCTTCTGATAAAACGTAGACATGGTTTCCTCACATGGCTTAAGCCATTTATTGAATTAAAATTCAATTTATATGTATGTTTATTCATTTGCAACCTTGTTTAACAAATCTTTCCTGGAAAGGTGGAGGCAATGACAGCGGTATGTGACAATAAGAGTATCGGCAGGACATTATGAGGAACGAGCCATGGCAAACCCGGAACTACTGGAAGAGCAGCGTGAAGAAACACGCTTGATTATTGAAGAGTTACTCGAAGATGGCAGCGATCCAGACGCGCTGTACACCATTGAGCATCACCTTTCCGCGGACGACTTTGAAACCCTGGAAAAAGCGGCAGTAGAAGCCTTCAAGCTGGGTTATGAAGTGACCGAGCCGGAAGAGCTGGAAGTGGAAGAAGGCGACACGGTTATTTGCTGTGACATCCTCAGCGAATGCGCCCTGAATGCCGAGCTGATTGACGCGCAGGTTGAGCAACTGATGAACCTGGCTGAAAAATTTGAAGTGGAATACGACGGTTGGGGCACTTATTTTGAAGACCCGAACGGCGAAGAAGGTGAAGACGGCGACGATGAAGACCTCGTCGACGAAGATGATGACGGCGTGCGTCACTAAGTCATCTGCTGACCTGCGGTAGCACAGGCTGCCGCAGGCCAAGGACAACGTATGGATTACCCGCAAATACTCTCCCCGATCCACAACTTCCTGAAATGCAAAACGCCCCAGGCCTGGCTTGATAAAGCGCGAGACCCGGCGAATCTGCCGCTGTTATTGACCGATCACCTCGTCTGCGAACTGAAAGCGGCGCAAACGGCAATGCTGCTGGTGCGTAAGTATGTCGCGGATAAACAGGGATCGCAGGCGCTGTTGGACTGGCTGAAACCCTATGAAGCGTTTGCTTTCAGAGAAGGGGATGAGCCGGATTTTATCGCGCTGAATAAACAGATAAGCAAAAGCGTCATGCCGCAGACCGACGACCCGTGGGGACGAAAGCTTATTGACAGCATGGTGTTGCTGATTAAAGAAGAGCTACATCACTTCTCGCAGGTACGCGAGGCGATGATGAGCCGCAATATTCCTTACATCAAAATTACCGCCAGCCGTTACGCCAAAGGCATGCTCAAAGAGGTACGCACCCACGAGCCGCTGACGCTGATCGACAAGCTGATTTGCGGGGCGTATATCGAAGCCCGCTCCTGTGAACGTTTTGCCGCGCTGGCACCGTATCTGGAGGCTGATTTGCAGGCGTTTTATCTGTCGCTGCTGCGATCCGAGGCGCGGCACTATCAGGATTATCTGGCGCTGGCGCAGCAGGTTTCTGCTGATGATATCAGCGACCGGGTGCGATTTTTTGGCGAAGTCGAAGCCGCGCTGATTACCTCTCCTGACGACGAGTTCCGCTTTCACAGCGGCGTACCGGCTTGATTCTTTCCGTGACGTGCGGTGTTCAATCATCGCGCGTATTACCTCTTCCCCCATTTCCGCTAGCAAAATCTGGTGGCTGGAAATCGCTCGCCGCTGCCGTAATAATCAAAACACACGAAGGGGGAAATATATCCCCTTACCAGAGATTGTTTTGCATAAGGATGGTTAATGAACTGGGCACACGTATGGTTAGCGGGCTATATCGGGGTGGTGATTGCCATCGTCGTTGGCATGTTTCGTAAAAAAGGCTGGCTGGGCAAGATCTCAGGCGCGGTGGTCTTTGTGGTGGCGATTATTGCGTGGAATCTGTTTGATGTGCACTACCTGATCCCACGTGAAAACCCGGATTATGGTCTGACCGAAGAGCAGCAGTTTGAAAAGGCGATGCTCTCTAATCCGGCGTTTCAGGTGATTAAGGAACAGGAGCCCGCGCTGACACAAAAAATTATCAGCCAGGCAGCGCAGATGAAGAAAGCGGGGAGCAGCGAACAGCAGGTTATCGACGCGATACAGCCGCAGATTCTTCAGTTGCAGATGGCACGATTGCAGCAAGCTCCTGATGCCAATGTCATTGAATATATGAAAATTAATCTTGAGCAGATCGCCGCCGTGGCCAAAATAGGTGATGACGAATGCTTCCGCTTCCTGTTTCCGGCAGTAAAAGGGGGGATTAACCCGGCACGTCTGGTTCCGCATGAGATCATGAACCGTCGTATGGCGAGTGATATGAGTATGATGCGTGCTGCCTATGGTCCGAACAAACATACGGTCACGGCAGAAGAGAAACAGCTGGCGTTGCAGGATCTGCAAGCAATAAGTCCAGGACTAGTACAGCGCTATGGACCGGATATTCAAATCATGGCCGATCCGACTAAAGCTGTCGGCAAAGAGAAGATTGCCTGTGAGATAGTGCAGGATCTCTGGTCACAGGTGTTGAAGCTGCCGACCGCGCGTTCGGCCGGCGTGATTCGTCTGATGCTTTCAGCTGAGATGCAGTAAGGTTGCCATAGCCCCTCAGCGTAAGGTCAGAGGGGCTTTAACATCCGTACTTCACAATCCACGTGCCCGGTGCAGCCCAGCGCTTCGCTGATATGCTCAAAGCCTAAATGTTCATACAGGCGAATAGCCTCGGTCAGAAACGCGGTCGTTTCCAGATAGCACTGCTTAAAACCCTGCTCACGGGCGTGATCCAGCGCCATCAGCGCCAGCTTTTTCGCCAGCCCCTGGCCGCGTACGCTCGACAGGAAATACATCTTCTGCAGCTCGCAAATGTCCGGCTCGCTACAGCCTAACGGCGCGACGCCGCCGCCGCCCACCACCTGACCATTCTGCTCAACGACCCAATAGGCCGCGCCCGGCTGGCTGTAAACCTGGAACAGCTCATCCAGATTAGGGTCGGCGACGGTATAGCCTTTATCAGCGGTAAGCCCGTATTCGGCGGAAACCTGGCGAATAACGCGGGCGATGGCGGCGTTATCGTCGGCGGTAAGACGACGCAGCGTCGCAAAGGCAGGGGTAGTGACACTCATAGCGAACTCATGACATAAATGTGGAACATATGCAGTTAATACCACTGCGGTGAGGGGAAGCGCAAGCGAGGATAATTCAATAAAAAGCCTCTGAGCGAGGACGCCAGAGGCTTTTTAATCGTCAGTAGTGTCGGATGCGCTACGCTTATCCGACCTACGGGCTCGATGATTACAGCGCGGCGATGACCGCCTGCTGCTCAATCAGCTTCGCTTTGGCTTCTGCGTAACCGTCTAACTTCTCACGCTCTTTGGCGATCACCGCTTCCGGTGCGCGAGCGACGAAACCTTCGTTGGAGAGTTTGCCTTCGATACGGGCAATCTCACCTTCGATTTTCGCCACTTCTTTCGCCAGACGCGCCAGCTCATCTTCTTTGTTGATGAGGCCAGCCATTGGGATCAACAGTTCAGCGCCGTCGATGATTTTGGTCACGGAAACCGGACCTTTGTTATCGGCAGGCAGCACGGTGATGCTTTCCAGACGCGCCAGGTTCAGCAGGAAGCTGCGGTTGTCGTTCACACGACGCTCCGCATCTTTGCTGCAACCACGCAGCAGCAGCTCCAGCGGTTTACCCGGGGCGATGTTCATTTCCGCACGAATGTTACGCACGGCAACGATCGCCTGCTTCAGCCATTCGGTATCAGCCAGCGCGGCTTCATCAACCTGCGCGGCGTTATATTCCGGGAACGGCTGCAGCATGATGGTATCGGCGGTAATACCGCAAATGACCTTCACGCGCTGCCAGATGGTTTCGGTGATGAACGGGATGATCGGGTGCGCCAGGCGCAGCAGACCTTCCAGCACGGTAACCAGCGTATTGCGGGTACCGCGCAGTTCAGACTCGGAACCCCCGGTCATTACCGGCTTGGTCAGTTCCAGATACCAGTCGCAGAACTGGTTCCAGGTGAATTCATACAGAATGCCCGCGGCGATGTCGAAGCGGAAGTTATCCAGCGCTTCGCGGTACGCTTTCACGGTCTGGTTGAATTCAGCCAGGATCCAGCGGTCCGCCAGCGACAGGGTCATTTCGCCGCCGTTGAAGCCGCAATCCTGCTCTTCAGTGTTCATCAGCACAAAGCGGCTGGCGTTCCACAGCTTGTTACAGAAGTTACGGTAACCTTCCAGACGCTTCATATCCCAGTTGATATCGCGGCCGGTCGAAGCCAGCGCCGCCAGGGTAAAGCGCAGGGCGTCGGTGCCGTGCGGCTCGATGCCGTTCGGGAACTGCTTCTCGGTACGCTTGGCAATCTTCTCAGCCAGTTGCGGCTGCATCATGTTGCCGGTACGTTTTTCCAGCAGCTCCGGCAGGGAGATGCCGTCGACCATATCCAGCGGGTCAATAACGTTACCCTTGGATTTGGACATCTTCTGGCCTTCGTCGTCGCGAATCAGACCGGTCATGTAGACGGTATGGAACGGAACCTGCGGCTTGCCGTTTTCATCTTTGATGAAGTGCATGGTCATCATGATCATGCGGGCAATCCAGAAGAAGATGATGTCGAAGCCGGAAACCATCACGCTGGTCGGGTGGAACTGACGCAGGGCGTCGGTGTTTTCCGGCCAGCCGAGGGTGGAGAAAGTCCACAGCGCGGAGGAGAACCAGGTATCGAGAACGTCTTCGTCCTGACGAAGCGCAACGTCGGCGCCGAGGTTGTTTTCCTGACGCACTTCGTCTTCTGTACGGCCAACGTAGACGTTGCCGTCGTTGTCGTACCATGCCGGGATACGGTGACCCCACCACAGCTGACGGGAGATACACCAGTCCTGAATATCGCGCATCCAGGAGAAGTACATGTTTTCGTACTGCTTCGGCACGAACTGAATGCTGCCGTTTTCAACGGCTTCAACCGCTGGTTTCGCCAGCACGTCAGCACGCACGTACCACTGGTCGGTCAGCATCGGTTCGATAACCACGCCGCCACGGTCGCCATAAGGGACGGTCAGGTCGTGCGGTTTAATTTCTTCCAGCAGGCCCAGGGCGTCAACGGCAGCGACGATCGCTTTACGGGCAGCAAAGCGTTCCAGCTTCTGGAATTCAGCCGGAATCGCGTTGGAGTAAACGTCAGACTCTTCGCCTTTGGTGTCGTACACTTCCGCGGTTTCGCGGATGTCGCCGTCAAAGGTCAGAATGTTGATCATCGGCAGGGCGTGACGTTTCCCGACTTCGTAGTCGTTAAAGTCGTGCGCCGGGGTGATCTTCACGCAGCCGGTGCCTTTTTCCATATCGGCGTGTTCGTCGCCAACGATTGGAATACGGCGGTCAACCAGCGGCAGCATCACGAATTTGCCGATCAGATCTTTATAACGCGGATCTTCCGGGTTCACAGCCACGCCAGTATCGCCGAGAATGGTTTCCGGACGGGTAGTGGCGACGACCAGATAATCTTTACCATCTGCGGTTTTCGCGCCGTCGGCCAGCGGATAGCGGATGTGCCACATCGAGCCTTTGGACTCGCGGTTTTCCACTTCCAGGTCAGAGATGGCGGTGCGCAGTTTCGGGTCCCAGTTCACCAGGCGCTTGCCGCGGTAAATCAGGTCTTCTTTGTACAGGCGAACGAAGACTTCTTTCACGGCATTGGAAAGACCTTCGTCCATGGTGAAGCGCTCGCGCTCCCAGTCAACGGAGTTGCCGAGACGGCGCATCTGACGGGTAATGGTGCCGCCGGATTCCGCTTTCCACTGCCAGATTTTGTCGATGAACGCATCGCGACCGTAGTCGTGACGAGTTTTACCTTCTTCAGCGGCAATCTTACGCTCAACCACCATCTGGGTAGCGATACCCGCGTGGTCGGTACCGGCCTGCCACAGAGTGTTTTTGCCCTGCATGCGCTGGTAGCGAATCATGGTGTCCATGATGGTTTGCTGGAAAGCATGACCCATATGCAAACTGCCGGTGACGTTCGGCGGCGGGATCATGATGCAGAAGGACTCTTTGCTTTCATCGCCGTTAGGTTTGAAATAGCCCTGCTTTTCCCAGTGCTCGTAAAGCGGCTGTTCGATATCTTGTGGGTTATATGTCTTTTCCATTATTTCCAGGTTGCCGTATTCAGGTTAAAACCAGCCACGCGGTAAGCTTTGTAGCGATCGCGTGCCGATTGTTTCAAAGAATCTTCGTAAGGGACGAAGTCTATCACTTCTGTGAAAGCGGTGGCAAAATCTGCAAAGCCAACGCGTAAACTGATGAGCAGGTCGCGCGGGCTGCTGTTGCGTTTTTCCGGCCAGGCAATCTCTACCGGTGCGCCGCCTCTGGGACCTTCACCCGCCAGATTATGCGGCACGAAGCTTTCTGCCGGTCTTGCCCACAGGGCTTCATCAAGGCGAAAGGCCTGCTTTTCGTTTTCGCAGGCGATCAGCACGCGCTTGCCAGCACGCCAACGTTCTGCGGCAATTTCACACACCAGTAGCTCGACGGCGCTTAAGCCATCAACGGTAGTGTCATTATCCAGAAGATAGAACGTCGCATTCTTCATATATGGGGCTTCTTGTGGTGAATTTAAATGCGTTGCCATGATGCACCCCGTAGGCCTGATAAGGCGCATTAGCGCCGTCATCAGGCATTTTGCCGGATGGCGCGGCGCTTATCCGGCCTACGGGGTAATCTCAAACTTACTCGTCGCCGTTAAATCCGGCGCGATTAAGCAGGAACTGCGACAGCAGCGCTACCGGACGACCGGTGGCGCCTTTGGCTTTACCGGAACGCCATGCGGTACCCGCGATATCCAGGTGCGCCCAGTTATATTTACGGGTAAAGCGCGACAGGAAGCAGCCCGCGGTGATAGCACCACCAGGACGGCCGCCGATGTTAGCCATATCCGCAAAGTTGGACTCCAGTTGTTCCTGGAATTCATCACCCAACGGCAGACGCCACGCGCGGTCGCCCGCCTGCTCAGACGCGCCAATAAGCTCGTGCGCCAGCGGATTGTGGTTCGACATCAGGCCGGTGATGTGATGGCCCAGGGCAATCACGCACGCGCCGGTCAGCGTTGCCACGTCAATGACCGCTTCCGGTTCAAAACGCTCGACGTAGGTTAACACGTCGCACAGCACCAGACGGCCTTCAGCATCGGTGTTCAGCACTTCAACGGTTTGACCAGACATGGTCGTCAGCACATCGCCCGGGCGATACGCGCGACCACCCGGCATGTTTTCACAGCCCGCCAGTACGCCGACGACGTTGATTGGCAACTGTAGCTCTGCCACCATGCGCATCACGCCATACACAGCTGCCGCGCCGCACATATCGTATTTCATCTCATCCATGCCTTCGGCAGGTTTGATGGAGATACCGCCGGAGTCAAAGGTTAACCCTTTACCCACCAACACGATCGGGCGTACGTCTTCGGATTCGACACCTTTATACTCAATCACCGACATCAGCGACTCGTTTTGCGAACCATTGCCGACCGCAAGATAGGAGTGCATGCCCAGCTCTTTCATCTGCTGCTCACCGATGACGCGGGTGACAACATTTTTGCTATAGCTATCAGCCAACTGACGCGCCTGAGAGGCCAGGTAGGCGGCGTTACAGATATTCGGCGGCATGTTGCCGAGATCTTTTGCCGCTTTGATCCCGGCGGCAATCGCCAGGCCGTGCTGAATGGCACGTTCACCGCTGGTCAATTCGCGGCGGGTCGGTACGTTAAAGACCATTTTACGCAGCGGACGACGTGGTTCGCTTTTGTTAGTCTTCAACTGATCAAAGCTGTACAGCGTTTCCTGTGCCGTCTCAACGGCTTGACGTACTTTCCAGTAGTTATTGCGACCTTTAACGTGTAGCTCAGTCAGGAAGCAGACGGCTTCCATTGAGCCTGTATCATTCAGGGTATTTATAGTTTTCTGAATGACCTGCTTATACTGACGTTCATCAAGCTCACGCTCTTTACCACAACCGATGAGGAGAATTCGCTCAGACAGGACGTTAGGAACATGGTGCAGCAACAGGGTTTGACCTGGTTTGCCTTCCAGTTCGCCACGACGCAGCAGTGCGCTGATGTACCCATCGCTGATCTTGTCGAGCTGCTCTGCAATCGGAGAGAGGCGGCGTGGTTCAAAGACGCCCACGACGATGCAGGCACTCCGCTGTTTCTCCGGGCTACCGCTTTTTACACTGAACTCCATGCACTACGCTCCTGAATCTTAAAGACAACGGCGGTGGCTACGGATAGAATTGCAAGCTTTCGTAACTCATTCCCGCTGTTGCGGTGACTTCGTGTTAATCTTAACGTTATTACGGCATTGGCACGTCAGAACAATTTCTGAGAGGTGGATCCGTTGAGTATAATGATCTTAGCGACGATTTCGACGACTCAAGAGAATAAATGACGTTTAAGCCATGAAACAAGCTAAATTCCGGCAAAAGACGGGTTTTTACGGGCGTATTTAAAGTGATAATCATAAGATATCTGGTTCGGGAAACGCTCAAAAGCCAACTTGCGATCCTATTCATCCTGCTTTTGATCTTCTTTTGTCAAAAGTTAGTCAGGATCCTTGGTGCGGCGGTTGACGGTGATATCCCGGCGAATCTGGTGCTCTCGCTGCTGGGGCTGGGCGTGCCAGAAATGGCGCAACTTATCTTGCCCTTAAGCCTGTTCCTCGGGCTGCTGATGACGCTGGGCAAACTGTATACCGAAAGTGAAATTACGGTCATGCACGCCTGTGGGCTGAGCAAGGCTGTGCTCGTGAAAGCGGCGATGGTGCTGGCGTTGTTTACCAGTATTATTGCGGCGGTTAACGTGATGTGGGCCGGACCATGGTCCTCCAGGCATCAGGACGAAGTGCTGGCGGAAGCGAAAGCTAACCCCGGCATGGCTGCGCTTGCTCAGGGGCAATTCCAGCAGGCGACTAACGGCGGTTCGGTGCTGTTTATCGAAAGCGTTGATGGCAGCAACTTCAAAGATGTGTTCCTCGCGCAAATCCGCCCGAAAGGTAATGCCCGTCCTTCGGTGGTGGTGGCTGATTCCGGACATCTTACCCAGATGCGCGATGGCTCCCAGGTCGTGACGCTGAACCAGGGTACGCGCTTTGAAGGGACCGCGCTGCTGCGTGATTTCCGCATCACTGACTTCCAGGATTATCAGGCGATTATTGGCCATCAGGCCGTGGCGCTGGATCCAAACGATACCGACCAGATGGATATGCGTACGCTGTGGACGACCGACAACGATCGTGCCCGCGCGGAGCTGACCTGGCGTATCACATTAGTATTCACTGTATTTATGATGGCGCTGATGGTCGTACCGCTGAGCGTGGTGAACCCACGTCAGGGGCGCGTACTGTCGATGCTGCCCGCAATGCTGCTCTATTTGCTGTTCTTCCTGGTCCAGACATCGCTGAAGTCGAATGGCGGCAAAGGTAAGCTGGATCCGGTGTTCTGGATGTGGGCGGTTAACCTGGCGTATCTGGCGCTGGCGATTGTACTTAACCTTTGGGATACGGTGCCGATGCGCCGCTTGCGTGCCCGTTTTATGCGTAAAGGAGCGGTATAATGCAGCCCTTTGGTGTACTTGACCGCTATATCGGTAAAACCATTTTCACCACCATCATGATGACGTTGTTCATGCTGGTGTCGCTCTCCGGGATCATCAAGTTTGTCGACCAGCTGAAAAAAGCCGGGCAGGGGAGCTACGATGCGATGGGCGCCGGGCTGTATACCCTGCTCAGCGCACCAAAAGATATCCAGATTTTCTTCCCGATGGCGGCGCTGCTCGGCGCGTTGTTGGGGCTGGGCATGTTGGCTCAGCGTAGTGAACTGGTGGTGATGCAGGCTTCCGGCTTTACCCGTATGCAGGTGGCGCTGTCGGTGATGAAAACCGCGATTCCGCTGGTGCTGTTGACGATGGCCATCGGTGAATGGGTGGCGCCGCAGGGCGAACAGATGGCGCGTAACTACCGTGCGCAGCAGATGTACGGTGGCTCGCTGCTCTCTACCCAGCAGGGTCTGTGGGCGAAAGATGGTGACAGCTTTGTCTACATCGAGCGGGTGAAAGGCGACGCCGAATTAGGCGGGATTAGCATCTACTCCTTTAACGATAAGCGTCGTTTGCAGTCCGTTCGCTATGCTGCGAGCGCGACGTTTGACCCGGAGCAGAAGGTCTGGCGTCTGTCGCAGGTGGATGAATCTAACCTGACCAATCCAAAGCAAATCACCGGTTCGCAGATGGTTAGCGGGACCTGGAAAACCAACCTTACGCCGGACAAGCTCGGCGTCGTCGCGCTGGACCCTGATGCGCTCTCGATTAGCGGTCTGCATAACTACGTGAAGTACCTGAAGTCGAGCGGCCAGGACGCCGGACGCTACCAGCTCAATATGTGGAGCAAAGTCTTCCAGCCGCTATCAGTGGCGGTCATGATGCTGATGGCGCTGTCGTTTATCTTTGGCCCGCTGCGTAGCGTCCCGATGGGCGTGCGCGTGGTGACAGGGATTAGCTTCGGTTTTGTGTTCTATGTGCTGGACCAAATCTTTGGCCCATTAACGCTGGTGTACGGCATTCCGCCGATTATCGGCGCGCTGCTGCCTAGCGCCAGCTTCTTCCTGATAAGCCTGTGGCTGATGCTGCGTAAGTCATAATATCCGCCCCTCCCGTAGTGCGGGAGGGGCAGTTTCACTGCTAGCGTTTTCTGCTGCCCATCAAACTTCCCAACATGCCGCGAATTATCTGATTAGTGACCTGTCGCGCCGCGCTTTTCGCCACGCTCTGTACTACGCCATCGCGCTTACCGCCGCGTGGTCCGGTGCTGCCAAACAGAATATCTTTCAACCCCCCGAGAATACCGCCATCCACGTCGATCGCTTTACCGTTGGCGGGAGGCGTATTTTGCTGCTCGGTGCTGGCCTGTACGCCTTGCTGTAAACGCTCATAGGCGGACTCACGGTCGACCTCTTCCTCATATTTTCCGTACAACGAGGAGTGATTAATCAGCCCGTTGCGCTCGTCGTCGGTTACCGGTCCCATGCGCGAGCACGGCGCAATCACCATCGCCCGTTCCACCACTGACGGGCTACCTTTGGCATCGAGGAAGGAAATTAGCGCTTCGCCGGTGCCCAGCTCCTGAATGGCTTTTTCCGTATCAAAGGCTGGGTTGGCGCGCATAGTTTGCGCTGCGGTTTTCACCGCTTTCTGATCTTTCGGCGTGAAGGCGCGCAGGGCATGTTGCACGCGGTTCCCCAACTGGCCGAGTACGTTGTCCGGAATATCGGACGGGTTTTGCGAAACGAACCACACTCCGACCCCTTTCGAGCGGATCAGGCGGATCACCTGTCCAATTTTATCCAGCAGCACCTGCGGAGCGTCGTTGAACAGCAGGTGGGCTTCATCGAAGAAGAACACCAGCTTCGGTTTTTCCAGATCGCCGGCTTCCGGTAATTGTTCATACAGCTCGGAGAGCATCCACAACAGGCTGGCGGCGTACAGTTTGGGCATCTGGTACAGCTTTTCGGCGCTGAGGATGTTGATCATCCCTTTACCGCTGGCATCGGTTCGCATCCAGTCTTTGATATCCAGCATCGGTTCGCCAAAGAAGTGCGCCGCTCCCTGTTGTTCCAGTGACAACAGTCCGCGCTGGATAGCGCCCACCGAGGCGCTACTGATGTTGCCGTACTGGTTCTGGAACGATTTAGCGTTATCGCCAATGTACTGCGTAATGGCCCGCAGATCTTTGAAATCCAGCAGCAACAGACCCTGGTCATCGGCAATACGGAAGATAATATCCAGTACGCCGGACTGCACATCGTTGAGGTTCAGCAGACGCGCCAGCAGCAGCGGCCCGAGGTCAGACACCGTGGCCCGCACCGGGTGGCCTTTTTCGCCGAAGATATCCCACACCGTGACCGGATTAGCATGCGGTTGCCAGTCGGTAATGCCGATGTTTTTCAGGCGGGCGAGCAGCTTTTCAGAGGCTTGTCCTTCCTGCGCTACGCCGGTTAAGTCACCTTTTACGTCGGCCATAAATACCGGCACGCCAATCTCAGACAGCGATTCGGCCAGTTTCTGTAGCGTGACGGTTTTACCGGTCCCGGTCGCGCCGGTAATCAGCCCGTGACGGTTGGCCATGCCTGGGAGTAAAAACAGTTCGGTGTCCGGCGTGCGGGCGATTAGCAGGGGTGCGCTCATTGAGATTTCCTCCATTTATCCTGCCTGGAGTATAGGCAACCGTGACGCACTCTTCACCGCCAAATTGTGGAGATTGCGAGGAGAATTCCAAAGTGGCGGGAATAACCGGGAGGTTTACTCCCCCCGGCAGAGATAATCAGAAGTCGGCTTTCAGCACCACGCGGTAGCGGGCCTTGCCGTCGCGCACGTGCTGGATAGCTTCGTTAATTTTCGACATTGGGTACAGTTCGGTGGTCGGCGATACCTTGCTGCGCCCGGCGAACTTCATCAGCTTGCGCAGTTCGAACGGCGTACCTGTCGCCGAACCAGAGATGCTGCGATCGCCGGCTATCAAAGTGAACGCCGGCACCGGCAGCGGCTTCAGCACCGCGCCGACGGTATGGAAGTTACCGCCGTAGGCCAGCGCTTCAAAATAGGGCTGCCAGTCGAGGTCGACGTTAACCGTGTTAATGATGAGATCGAACTGGCCTGCCAGCGCTTTTAGCGCATCCGGATCGCGGCTGTTGACCACCTTATCCGCTCCCATCGCCAGCACCTCCTGCTCTTTCGCCGGATTAGAGCTGAACGCGGTCACCTCGCAGCCCATCGCGTGTAACAGCTTAATGGCTATATGCCCCAGGCCGCCTATGCCGATCACCCCGACGCGGCTGATGGCAGTGATGTGGTGCATCAGTAGCGGTTTGAACACCGTGATGCCGCCGCACAGCAATGGGCCAGCTGCCGCCAGATCGATGCTCTCCGGCAGCGGGATCACCCACTGCCAGTCGGCCCGCAGCTTCTCGGCAAAGCCACCGCGATTGAGAATCGTGGGAACGGAACCTTGCAGGCAGTTAATCTGATTACCGCTGATACAGGCGTCGCAATGCCCGCAACTGCGTGCCGTCCAGCCAACGCCGACGCGCTGACCAACTTTCAGACCCTTATTCTGCGCCGCGCTGCCGAGCGCCGCCACGCGACCAATCACCTCATGCCCGGCAACCAGCGGATACTGAGAGAACCCCCATTCGTTGTCGATCATCGACAAATCGGAATGGCAGATACCGCAGTAATCGACCTGTACCTCGACATCTTCCGGCTTAAGCTCGCCCGCATCATATTCATAGAGTTCGAGTTCGCTGCCCGCCGCTTTTACGGCGTAGCTTTTTATCATCGACATCGTGTTTCCCTCAGTGTGGTGTTGAACTGGAAGTGTAGAGCATGGGGAAACCGGACGCTTCGCAGAAGGGGGGATTAAGGAGGTGGCAAACTGTGATGATGGTTACAGCTAAGAAAGGTAATGCTGAAATTTTCAACACTTAGCGAGCCAGACACATGCTGGTGCTTGCATGGTGGCGCATGACAGGTATAATCCACAACGTTTTCCGCATCCCTTCCGTGCCGGAGTGGCGAAATCGGTAGACGCAGTTGATTCAAAATCAACCGTAGAAATACGTGCCGGTTCGAGTCCGGCCTTCGGCACCAAAAGCATGTAAATGGACCTCAACTGAGGTCTTTTTTTATGCCTGAAATCCGCGTAGCACAAGACTTTCCACGATTTTCACCTCAACTGAAGTCAATCTGAGTTACCCCACATCAACATGCTTGTGAGTATAGAACCGAGTATATATGCTGGTTCGATATTGCTTATATACTCACGGCAGTACTATGGAAGGATAGCCGCTATGGCACTGACAGATACTAAGGTTCGTTCTGCTAAATCTGAGGAAAAAGAGTATTCACTTGTTGATGGTGATGGCATGTTTTTGCTGATTCACCCCAATGGCTCAAAATATTGGCGTTTCCGCTTTCGCTTCGGTGGTAAACAGCATTTGATGGCGTTCGGCGTTTACCCGGATGTTTCGCTGGCTGATGCCAGGAAGAAAAGGGAAGAGGCCAGAAAGCTGGTAGCTGCTGGTATCGATCCTCGTGAGCATAAACGTGCTGTGAAAGAAGAGCAGGCGAAAGAGATTATTACTTTCGAGAAGGTTGCCAGAGAGTGGCTCACTACCAATCAGAAATGGTCGGAAGATCATGCTAATCGCGTAAAAAGGAGCCTTGAGGACAATATCTTCCCGGCAATTGGTACTCGCAATATTGCTGAACTGGGTACCCGCGATTTGTTGATTCCCATCAAAGCCGTAGAGGTATCTGGACGTCTTGAGGTGGCTTCCCGTCTTCAACAGCGCACCACGGCCATCATGCGTTATGCAGTGCAAAGCGGGTTAATTGATTACAACCCGGCGCAGGAGATGGCGGGGGCGGTAGCTTCCAGTAATCGGCAGCATCGTCCGGCACTGGAGTTAAAGCGCATCCCTGAGTTACTTGAGAAAATAGACGGCTATACCGGCAGGCCGCTAACCCGCTGGGCAACGGAACTCACTCTGCTTATTTTTATTCGTTCCAGTGAGCTGCGTTTTGCTCGTTGGTCAGAGATCGATTTTGAAACGTCAATGTGGACCATCCCGCCTGAGCGAGAGCCTATTCCCGGCGTGAAACATTCTCAGCGGGGATCAAAGATGCGTACACCGCATCTGGTGCCGCTTTCAAAGCAGGCACTGGCGATCCTGAAGCAGATAAAACAGTTTTGTGGTGATAAGCATGAGCTGATTTTTATTGGCGATCACGATCCGCGTAAGCCAATGAGTGAAAACACCGTAAACAGTGCTCTGCGGGGGATGGGCTATGACACTAAAGTTGAGGTTTGCGGCCACGGCTTCCGTACAATGGCTTGTAGTTCGTTAATTGAGTCAGGGCTATGGTCGAAGGATGCGGTCGAACGTCAGATGAGCCATATGGAACGCAATTCGGTGCGGGCGGCGTATATCCATAAAGCGGAACATCTGGACGAACGCAAGCTGATGTTGCAGTGGTGGGCTGATTTTCTGGATGCGAACAGGGAGAAGGGGGTTACGCCGTTTGACTATGCGAAGATCAACCGGGGTAATGGAGATTGAGTTGTTTGAAAGTGGACATTCGAGCCTAAATTAAAGCTGCTGACTTATCAAATGAGGAGTTGGTCGGTAGGGTCAAATAGCCGAGTTTTCACTGAGGCAACACTTTCCATTGGGCCTAAGCGGCAGGAATGCGCCATGTAAGCCTAAATCTAAAGTCACGATTACTGAGAAAACGGGAATGGGCTCTTGATTGGGCCCTTCGTAATGAAAGTACAACAATTCGGCTACCATCAGGAGTGAAATGCTGTTCCTCAAGTTTTAATCTGATAACTACTTGAATATAAATGATTAGATTTCTTGCGTAAAATTGATAAATGTACTGGTGATGAAAGAAGCAATACCTTAATGTTATCGGTATAAAGGGGTTTGATTTCTTGTAAAGAGAGTATCAGTATGAATTTTAAGAAAAAACTCGAAGAGCATTTTAAGCAGTTCGAAGCATCCCCAGTGTTATTTGTTGGCTCCGGAGTGTCTCGTCGTTACCTTGGTGTGCCATGTTGGCAAGACCTTTTGAAGCATTTTGCTGAGGCGATTGGGGAAAATCATATAAAATTAAAAACAAAATCTAATGGTGATTTACCCGAATATGCACAATTATTGGTGTCGGCATACGCTGAGAAATGGTGGGATACTGAAGAAGGACAATTAGCATTAAGTGAAAAAGAACAGGAGAAAACTTTCATTAACGAACAGTCTCCTTTGAAATTGTCAATATCTAAATATATTGAGAATGCACATAAAAATATTATAGATAATGATGAGTTAAAACACGAAATTTCTCTTTTTGCGAAAGCAAATATTGATGGGGTTATTACCACAAACTGGGATGTTTTTCTAGAAAGCCTTTTCCCGAAATTTACAACCTTTATAGGTCAGGATGGATTGATTACTGGCAGGAGCCACGGTATTGCTGAAATATATAAAATACATGGTTGCTGCACTGAGCCTAACTCATTGATTTTAACATCAAGTGACTATGATAAATATAGAAAGAAAAACCCTTACCTATCATCTAAGTTATTAACTATGTTTATAGAGAGGCCTGTTATTTTCTTAGGCTACTCTTTAACAGATGAACATATAGCTGAAATCCTGGAAGATATAGTTAGTTGTTTTCCTGATGCCAGTTTGGATTTTTTACAGAATAAATTATTGTTTGTTGAATGGAAACCTGAACTTGGAGAGGCTGACATTAGTGACTCTGTTATTCATAAAAAAATACCAGTAAAATATGTTCAGGCACCATCTTATAAAGAAATATTTGAGGTGCTGAGTGAAACTAAAAAAAGGATTCCAGCACATTTATTTCGAATGATAAAAGATGAGCTTTATGAGTTAGTCTTAACTGATGATCCGAAAGGAAAATTATATGTGAGAGATTCAGAGAAAATTGAAGAAGGGGTCAGTACAACGGAGTTTGTTGTGGGATATGGTGCTATTTCGATGGTAAAAAAATCGGAATCGATGGCAGCTAAAGGATTGGTTGGACTGGAACGTGTAGATCTTATCCGGGAAGTTGTTTTTGAAAATGGACATTATGATTGGGAATGTGTTGTTAATGATGTTCTGCCAAATATATGCAAAGGCAATGCGCGCATTCCTGTTTTTCACTTCTTAAATCACGCTAATTTAATTAATCACGATGGGAGTATAATTAATGAAACAGAACTCTCAGGTGGAGTACTATCACGATTAAAAATTACTCCAGTAAGTTTTCAATCCCAAGGATGGGATAAACGACGTTCTGAAACCGTTCCTGAAGTTAGAATTGGTGTAAATGAGTTATATCTTGCTTATGATTTCGGTTTCTTTTTAAGAATGATGCCATATATGGAACCGGGTTTAATCAAGCGTGATATAGAAGAACTTCTGAAAATTTTGAAAAAACATATTGATGAAGCAATGAGCGCCCAAACTTTGTCCAGTAATTTTTGTCGATTAGTCTGCGTGTACGATTATATAAAAAATAGCAATAGGATTTAAGAATAAGGTGTCGTATAAATTAACGACACCTACAATAAAAATTAATATATTTTTTCTTATAAATGATTAATTAATTTTTTGTTAATAGCATTAGACAGCAAAGTCAGTGAGATTTCATCACTATATTTGTCGTAAATTAATGTATTTAATTTATTATATATCATTTCAAATTTTCTCTGAATTGATATTTCCGGTATTGGTATAAGTAAATTCTTAAGCTTTTCGGCAGTCAAGTGGCTGAAAGTTACTTCTGAAACGAATTCAGAAAATGCATTTCCTTTAGCCATTGAATAAAAATACTCTTGCAAATATACAGATGTAAGGACATTATAGTCAGGACGCACTCTATGCAGAGCTTTCTGGTAGTAACAGTCTTGGATTTGATTATCCCAAATTGCACACCGGCCTATCTCACCTCCCTCGCAAACAAGTAGATCTCCCTGCTTGAGTTCAAATTTAGATAATTCTTTTTCATTGAAATCCATTTCAAGAAGATCGCTAACATCTATTTTTCTCCACCTGATGTTGGCATTTCTTAAATATTTTTTTGGCGATAATCCAGTTTTTGATTTTTTTGATAACATTTTCCCAAGCTGACAATCGGCGATCTCACCTAATTTTCTCAATTCCCAATTTTTTGGATTGCTAATGGGATCGCCAAACAGCTTAAGAAAATTAGCACGCAAAAAATCATCAGCTAATTTGATCGCCTGCTCACGTTTATGGAGGATGTTCTCAGCCTTATCAAGAGTAGCCGCAATTTCTTTTTGTTCGCATAATGATATTGCCTTTAACTGTTGTTCTTTAATTATCTTATCTGAAACTGCGGGATAATTAGCTCCTGTAGCTAGTTTAACTAAACTATTAACAAAAGCTTCTGATTTTACATAATGAAAAAGATATTTTGTATCAACTTTTAACTTATTAGGACGTAAAACGCAAAACCCTGTTGATGCAATTGCTCCATCCAATTCTTTAGGGATAATAGCAACGGTATTGAGATTCGGCCTAACAGTTGAAATGATGATATCACCAGCAAAAACCAGTTGCCTTGCTCTACTAGGTGCAGAGTCAGGTGTAATGTCTGAGACACTCTCTAATACTATTTTTTTCTGAAACCTATCTACAGAAGCAATATCTATATATTTCCAAGAACCATATTTATTATTTGGATTGATCTTTTCTACTTTTTCTACCAAATCTGAAATAGAAATCACAGCATTCCCTCCAGCTCATTCAGATCCGCCAGAATCTCATTTTCCAGATCTTTTAACCGTTTCAGTATCACTTTCGGATCTTCATATTCCTCCGCCTGATATACCACCTCTTTATAACGATTAATAGAGAGATCGTATTTCTGCGCCGCAATATCCTCTTTCGGCACCACAAACGCCGCTTGGGTGCGATCTTTAAAATTAATACCAGCATCAATCCCTTCCGGATACTGTTGTTTCAGCAATGAAGCTGATTTCTCTCCCATAAAGTTATCAACCGGTAGCCCGCGCAAAGTACGGTAATGCTTCCAGCTTGCTAGTAAGTGCGGCAAATCGTTGTCTTTTATCGGATTACGCTTGTCATCCAGGCTATAGCCATCATTTTGTAAATCGTAGAACCAGACATCATCCGTCTGGCCGCCTTTGGTAAAGATCAGGATCGCCGTCGCTACGCCCGCATAAGGCTTGAATACACCGGAAGGCAGGTTGATCACCGCTTCCAATTGGTTATCTTCCACCAACGTTTTACGCAGCGACTGGTGCGCCTTACTGGAGCCAAACAGCACGCCCTGCGGAACGATGGTTGCACTGCGCCCGCCTACTTTTAACATTTGCAGAATACGAGCCAGGAATAGTAACTCGGTTTTTTTGGTTTTCACCATTGCCGACAGCGTTGCGTCAATATCTTCCTCATCCAGAGAACCAGTAAACGGCGGGTTCGCCAGAATTAGGTTGAATGCGTTTTTACTGGCCTGCGGGAAATTGGTGCTGAAGCTTTGGCTCATGGTGTCCTGATAGTGAATATCCGGCTCTTCCACGCCGTGCATAATCAGGTTCATGGCGGCAATACGCAGCATGGTGGTATCAAAGTCGTAACCGTGGAACATTTTGTTATCCACATGGTCACGCCACGGCGTCAGCAGATCGCCGGTAAAGATTTTTTGTTCTTCTAATTCGCCGCGTTCGTTGGTGCCAATCTCGGTATGAATGGACTCCAGTGAACTGAATTTCTCCAGCAGGTACTCATAACTGGTTGCCAGAAAACCGCCCGTACCACAGGCCGGATCGCAGATCGTTTCACCACGTGCCGGGTTTGGCTCCATCATTTCAACCATTGTGCGGATAATGTGACGTGGCGTGCGGAACTGACCGTTGATCCCGGCAGTGGTCAGCTTGCTTAACAGGTATTCGTAAAGATCGCCTTTGGTGTCACCGCGATCCAGCGGCAGATTTTTGATCACTTCCACGGCTTTAGTCAGTAGTGACGGTTTGACGATCTCCAGACGAGCATCTTTCATAAAGTTGCCCAGTAGCGTCACCTTCGACGCATCGGCCTGGCCGAGCTGACGGAAGTGCTGGAATACGCCGTCGCGCACTACTTCCATCATTTCATCCGAGCCGAGGTTGCTGTAGTGACTGAAGCGGAACTCTTGCTGTTCAGGCGTAAAGCGAGGTTTAAAATCAATACCCGCGATTTGTTTACGCTTCTCGTCTCGTTGTTCCTGGGTATCCAGCATCCGGGAGTACATCAGGTAAGTGATTTGTTCGATTACGGTCAGCGGGTTAGTGATGCCACCCACCCAGAAATCTTCCCATAGTCCGTCGATTTTACTTTTTAAGTCACCGGTAATCATTGTTAACGTCTATACCCTGTTATAAATACAAAAGCCCCGTTGTCGGGGCTTGTCATGCACGTATTATACCGTCGCTGCGTCGGTCACAACACCTAACTCTTCAACTATCTTCTGCAAGCGGGCGATCTGCTCTAGATCCGGGAATACGCCAGTAACGCCTTCGTTGTGGATATGCGTAAACGGCTGTTCAAAGAGCTGTCGCATTTCAATGGTGCCGTAATCGCGGATGTGGTTTTTCAGCAATGACAGGAAGCGCAGTTGCTGGCTGGTCAGGCTGTTGTCAGCGGCGAACTGGGCAAAGCGCACTTCAACCGCATCGCTGTCCATCCCGATAATGGTACGCAAAAGTTTATCCAGGCTGGCGGTCGCTTGCGGGTAGAACTCTTTCAGCGCCCGGATATCAACGTTAGGGTTCTGGATCAGCACCAGCTTAGCCAGTTCATCCAGCTCGCTTTGCGTCACCGGCTCGCCATTGCGGATTTTCTTCAGCACCGGATTTTGCTGGAACAGCGGCTCCAGCGCTCCCTGAACCTGCTGACGATACAGTTTGAAATCAATTGAGCGGATGTTGGTTTTGCGGGTCTCCGTCTGGATCAGGTTCGCATCTTCGGTAATATCCACCTGTATCGAACCAAATTTTGGCGTCGCATCTTTCTCCATCAGGTGCATTATACCGCGCAGATGAATGCGGATATCCTCCAGCTCTTCCAGGCTGGCTTGCTTCCACCAGCCTAAATCACGAAGTTGATTAATCCGTTGTCCCTGTTGCTGCACCTGAGTCAGATGCGGCGGCAGACGTTCCACTTTCTCGATGATGACCGGCCAGAGCACATCCAGTTCTTCCGGGTTGGTATAACGGGCAGTTTGCGCCGCCAGAATATCCATATCAAAGCGCATGGCATCGCTTTGCCCGCGAACGTCCAGCCACTGCATCAGAGGGGCCAGGACAGATAGCAGATCCTGCTGTGTTTTCGGGGAAAGCTGGCGCAGCACTTTTTCATCGCTGTACTGCGCTTTTTGCTGCCACTTTTCCTGCACAGCAATCGACTTTTCATCCAGCGCGTTGATTTGCTCGCGGAGTTGGTGAGCGACTAAATCCACCGCCTGTTTGTCGAACTTACGCTGCGCAGCGGCCCCCAGCATAACCCACGCTTCGAAGCGTTTTTGCGCCAGCGATTTTGTCGCTGTGACTTCGGCCTCTTCGGTATGCAGCTCGTGATACTCAAAGTTGCCCCAGTGATCGAAGATGCGGAATTTCTGTTTATCCAGCGGTTTGCCGTTTTCATCGTAGCCGTAGAGTCCCGAACAGAGGCGCGTGCCACGGCCAATCATCTGCCAGAACTTCACTTTCGATTTGACTGGTTTGGCAAAGACCAGATTCACAATCTCCGGGACATCAATACCAGTGTCGAGCATATCTACAGAGATAGCGATGGTCAGCTCTTTGTTGGTGCTTTCATCCAGCCCTTTAAAATCGTCAATCAGTTGCTCGGCGCGGGGATCGTAGTTGTCGATGACCTGGCAGAAGCGTCCGGCAAACTGCGGGTACATGTCGTCGAACAACTCATTTAGCAACAGCGCGTGTTTGTGGTTACGGGCAAAAATGATGGTTTTACCGGGGAGTTGGCCGTCCCGATCTTTCAGGCCATTTTCCATCAGGTTACGCAGGATATAGCGGTTGGTGTCTTTGTTGTAAATTGCCTCATCCAGCGCCTTGCCATCAAATTCCAGCGTATTGGGATCGATACCCTGTTCTTCCAGCTCACGGATTTGTGCGTCGCTTAATTTCTCCCGTTTGATACCTTCGCGCAGGAATTCAGTGGTGTGTGTGACAACCTCATAGGGAACCAGATTGTTATCGGCGATGGCATCTTCTAGGCTGTAGTTGGCGGTAGGTATACGTCCTTCACAACCAAACAGGCCGAAAGTGGTTTTGCTCACCATGTCGATTGGCGTGGCCGTTAGGCCAATCTGGAGGGCATCAAAATACTTAAACAGATCGCCGTATACGTTGTAGATAGAACGATGGGATTCATCGGCGATGATCAGATCGAAATAACCGACATCAAAATGGTCCATGATTTTCATCATGCCGGGATAAGTGGCAATGTAGATCCTAGCGTTTTGCCTATCTGCTTTTTTCGATTTCCCGACCACATACAGCGGCTCATTGGTGAATTGATTGAAAGCATTCGCCGCCTGTTTGCGCAGCTCTTTACGGTCGCAAAGGAACAGAACGCGTTTTACCCAACGGGTATCAATCATCAGTTTGCTCAGTGCAATCGCTACACGGGTTTTACCAGTGCCAGTGGCCTGAACGATTAATGACTGACGATATTTATTGGTAAACCGTTCGCTGACGCGGGCAATGGTTTCAAGCTGATACAAACGTCCGGCAACGGCCTTACCTTCGTTATCTTTAACATGCGGCACACTGTTCAGCGGCAGACGGGTTTCACGCTGCTGAATAAGATATTGCAGGCTTTCCTTGCTGTAGAAGCCGAATACTCGACGCGGAGGATAACCATGAGTTTTATGGTCGTCCCACAGCCAGATATCGTAGCCGTTGGTGTAGAAAATGACCGGACGCTGACCATATTCTTTCTCCAGCCAGTCCGCATACAACCGGGCCTGAATTCTCCCCTGCTCGGCGTTGACGCTGGTTTTTTTTGCTTCCACTACCGCCAGCGGTTTGTGCGCCTCATCCCACAAGACATAATCCGCATAACCGTCGCCAGTTGTAGTAGGTTGTTCTTTAACCGGGTGTTCCTGCGTAACCTGATCGGTATTCTTAAGTTCTTCACCTACATTCCAGTCAGCAGCAAGCAGGCGAGAATCAATCAGACGGCGGCGGGTTTCCGCTTCATCAATAGAGAGGATATCGGCAACATGCTGGTTACGCGCCCTGGCTTCGTTCAGGCGCTGAGTGAGGTGTTCGGCCTTTTCCAGCTCCTGCTGTAGTGCGCGTTGTAACGCCAGTTCGCGCTCACGGCTTTCATCTTGAGCCCTGATTGCATCTTCCAGACGTTTTTCATCTGCACGACCTGAAGATTGTGTTAACGGAGGAAGAGAAAATTTGGGGCAGTTATCAACATTACCGTGGGCGTAACGAACATACAGCCAAACTCCCAGTAAATACGCTTCCTTTAACAGCCAGTAAGTATCTTTAGCTTTGATACGTCCGCCGTGCGCGGCGCGGTTACCGTGTATACGCAGTGCATCCATTTTCATGATGATGGCTTCCGGCATCATGCTGGTGAAGACATCTGCGTTCATTAAATCATACAGATTTGCTTTGATGCCTTCAGGCAGCCGTTCCTGACGGTATAACCAACGCACCATCAATTCGGTGTAGTTGCGCAGCTTGACCAGACAGCTTTCCGGATCGGAGTGAACATAGCATTCCGCCATACACGCGAGTTCTGCCAGTTCCGGCCACTGGCTGCGCAACATTTCAAAATTGAGAGACTGCTCCATCAATCATCGCCTTATGTCATGGATACAACAGCATTTCTTGAAAGAATATCACACTAATTTGGCTGATGAAGTGAGACTGATGGCATATGGGGGCTATGAATTGGCTACCGTTACAACTTTAAAGAGATCAAGCATCTAATAATCACAGTCAATAGCGTGATTTTTTTATACCGTGAGCACAGAATAGCCCTAAATACAGTAACGGTTCAGGAGCATTTCACCTTTATGACCACTCTCGTTTTTTCATACTCCCATGCAGATGAAGCCCTACGCAATGAGCTTGAGAAGCATCTTTCCCCCCTGAAGCGCATGGGCAAGATCAGCACATGGCACGATCGCCGCATCGTTCCAGGGCAAGAGTTCGAGAACCAAATAGACCACTACTTTTCGCAGGCAGATATCATCCTGTTGTTAATTAGCAGTGATTTCATCGCTTCTGATTATTGCTATCAGGTAGAAATGACCAACGCTCTGGAACGGCATAAACGGGGCGAGGCGGTGGTCATTCCGGTGATCTTAAGAGAATGTGCCTGGCATCAGCTACCGTTCGGCAGCATTATGGCGGCGACCGTTGATGGTAAACCCATAACCAAGTTTGCCAGCCATGATGAAGGCTACGTTCAGGTCGTCAACGCAGTCTCCCGCGCCATTGCTAATATGGAAGCGAAGAAACCACAGCAGAGTGCTTATGTTTCCTCTCCTGCGTCAGTAAACCCAATGCTTCAGGCAACGGATAACGTTTTTACACCACGCTCCAGCAATCTTTCGCTGCCAAAGTGTTTTACCGACCTTGATAAGGATCGTGCCTGCCGTGATGGTTTTGAATATGTCGCCCGTTACTTTGAAGGATCGCTGACTGAACTCAAAAAACGCCATGCCGGGTTAGAGGTCGATTTTCACCAGCGTGATGCAGACGCCTTCACTTGTGCGGTCTACATGGGCGGGAGCAAAGTCGGTCAATGCGCAATCTGGCGTAATAGCGGGCGCAATATGGGTATGGGCGATATCGGTTATAGCCAGGATGGCGTAATTGGAAATGCCTACAATGAAATCTTAACCATTGACAACAACGGTCAGATCCTCGGTTTCCGCCCATCAATGGGAGTCTATAGTGCTGGCTACTCAAGGGAGACCTTGCTCACTAACGAAGGTATGGCTGAGCATCTATGGGATATGTTTTTTGAGCCGATAAAACAGCGGGCACGTTAACATAGCCGGGGCGTTATTCCATGGTTCGTAACGCCCTTTTGAGCATTTGCTGTTTAAAAATGACCATTTTTTAATGATTATCTTCAAGTGCATAAATCCATTCACCACATTGCGGACATATCTTTTCACCATTCCAACAGATATGGCACCAGCAGCAGAGCCAGTTTTGTTTCGTCGTTTTACAGGGAAGTTGACGGAATTTTGCTGGTTGTAAAGGGCCGAACTCTGTTTTCTGCCCTACTGCGAACTTGCTTACTGGTTTGCTGTAGGGGCAGGTTGCAAGAAGCTTTGCAGTTTCCAGACATAGTGGCGTATGAACAAAGCTTTTTACACCGGTAAGTTCGTCAATAACAACGCTGATTTTCAGTCTACAGAATTCGCAGAACAGGATATCGTAATCTTCTTGTGCCGCTGTTTCCGGTTCGACCCATTCGCCATGATACGTAACGGCAAAAGGCGCATAGACAGGTTTATACATAATTAACTCCGGGATGAATGAAAAATGCCTGCGAGAAACACAGGCGTCATGCGGTAGTGCAGAATATTTTGATTTGAAGGGGGTTACGATGGCTGAGTGCGTTTCCTGCCACGTTTGCCCTTCGGAGAGCATGTTTTAATTTCGCTCCGCCCAAAGGTTCTCACGTTGCCAGGTAACGCCAGGCGCGCAAAGGTATCTATTTTGGTCAGATACTCCACAGCACGCTTTAGCCCTTCTTGCTTCAGGATGTCGTCATACTTAACCATCCCGACGCCAGGTTTCTCATAACGTTCAGGTCTGGCATTACAGTTGAAGTACGTGCCTTTCCCTTCTGTAATAGCCGAAACCCAATACTCTCCAAACTGCTCGCAGATATTGATCCCACTGCGGGATTTATTGCCATCAAGGAAGAATAAGGTATGGTAATGGAAGCCTCTGTCAGGCCCGTATTCCAGTTTCCATACCGTGCCCAGAACGTGCCTGAATATCCGGTTTCGTTTCATGTTACGCAGTAGTTGTTGACGATGTTGTTTCGCTATCTCAGGAGTAATGCTGCTCGAATGCGTTTTCCCCCAGGCTAGGTCCAGACGTATTACCAGCAGCCTTGCATGTTGGTTAAAGAGATGCTGAATATAATTCGTCACGCCTTTCAGATTCTTCATTGAATTTCGTTGGTATTTTCTGAGGTCTTGTTTAAAGTCAGATTTACTCACCTCGTCACGATATTCACTGACCAGCTTATTCAGCATGATAGCGGTATTAGTTGAATCTGAATTAATCATTGCACCATTGTAAATTCTGCAATAAAAATCATACCGCTTACGTACTTGCTGGAAACGGGTGATTAGTGGATGAAGTTTACGAAACTGCAGGAACATATCAGGTATCTGGTCAAGCAGATGCATAACCTCCAGAACCTCATTAGTTCGACTGGTTTGCTTGTATCCTGATTTATTAAGCAAGATGCTAAAGGGGAAGGTTTTTTTACGTATTATCTTTTTCAGTAACGCATAAGTGTGATGGAGTTTTTCAATATTAATGCTGTTGTCTGTTACGGACATTATTATTGAATTGTTTTCGTTATGAATCTCAGCACAGTTCTGGAAGATATCCTCTGTTTTACTCATCTTTTTCACATTCGTAATATAGCCACAATACATCGATATGTATTGTGGCTTTAAGGATTAAAGCGTACTTATACACACTGGAATCTTCCTGTTACTTTACTGGTGATATGAATGATGGGTGAATAATGATAACACCAATAAAATAAGAACCTTAATTTAAATAAGACATTCACCCAAGAAGAGTAAGCCCTGACAGACTAAAAGGTATGTATAAAGTTAGTGATTATTATTTCAGGATAAAAGAGTAAATTTACTCAATGCGGGATTCGTTAATTTTATCTTTAAACCACAGAACTACTTCACTTTCCAGCCAGCGAGAACTGCGTCCCATTTTAATTGGCTTTGGAAACTTTCCTTCCTGAATCAATTTATAAAACCATTTGTCAGTCATACCAGTAAAACGAACAATAAATGCCATATCAACCATCTGGTCGCTGTGAATATCAATCGTACTCATGAGAGGACTCCGGGAATGTATCAGGAGGACACCGGGCGGCATCCTTTCATGTCATAGATCGTATATGTACGCCTTTACTATCCATCCACTCAGTGCTTTGTTAAGGCTTTAAGTCTCTATATAAAGCATGCCCTGACAACCTCCGGGATTCCTCTGCTGGCGGGTTTGCATAGCGTGTGGTTTTTTGCTTATGATTTCACGTCAATGAAAGTGTCATTTTTCATGTGAAAAATGCCTTATAACAAGCTCTACATGAGGTTTTACACCTACGTTTTACACTATGTTTTTAACTATGAATATTGCTATGATTTTCACTGTGAAGTATCCTTTTAAGATCATATAAAGTTGAATGTAAAAGGATAGCTAATCTTGAATGGAAAAATGTGGATAGATATAAAAACAAAACGTGATGTAAGATTGTTTTTATGGATGGTAGGAAACGATGTTGCTATTGAAAATTACCGGCAAACAAAGGAAATGAAAACATACCACCTGAATCACATATATGGTGAAGACTGTAATTTAGCAGCGCTGGCAATAAACGAGGCTTTTCGGATTCTTTATAAGAATTCAGACGAGTTATTCTCATACGCCTATAGATTTAAAAAGGCGAAAGAAGCATTATTACCAATAAAAGAGTTTGGTTGGTTTAAACGTAGCAATGATGCCTGTTATTTTGCATGGGCATATATCAGGGTTTTTAGTAAAAAAAATAGTTCTTTGGCAAACGTTGGTGGGAATGACTCATTTTCTATTTATACCAGAACACCTTATCGTCGTTTTATTAGAATTGAACATCCAGTAAGTCACCGTGAGCGCATTGAGTGTATAGAGGATTTCTTTGATAGATCACCAATGGATCTTTCATCTAAGTTATCCATTATGTTAAGTATAAGGGATGCGTGGGACAGACATTCTCAGTTAGCAGATATATTGCCGTTGAAGAAAAGTGACAAGGGAAAAATAAACTGGGCATGGGACTATATCTCCAAAGATAAAATAAATTATATCAATGGTTCGATAAAAAGAGCACAAGAAAAATTAATTGAAAAGAGTAAGACTGACGAGACAGGACAGGTTTCACAAGCAGTTCTTGATGAAATATATAAATCGAGCATTGAAGGATATATTCATCAACCTCATTTCCTCAGCCTCTTTAGACCATCAACAACGACTGAGAAATATCTGGCACTACGTTGCATTTACATTTCCATGTACTATTATGATAAAAAATTTATACCCAGATTTAAAAAAGCCTGGGAATTAACATCCTTTCGTAAAGCAAAAAAGAAAAATAAGAACAAAATCTTAAAGTTAACGAAAAGAGAACTTGACGGCAATGACACTCCATCCGATTCTACTGATAATACTGAAAAAGAAATAGCTAAAACTGATAAAGAGCTCATGAGAGAGAAAGCACATGAGATAATGAAGAACATCAAAACCAGAAACTCAGAACTATCATCAGAAAAGGATAGCGATACTCCTCTAGATTTAAGTAGCAATGGCTGGCCTTTTTTCTGACTAAAAGAAAAGTGGTGAATATTTTTATTTTCATGCCAGATTAATTTATTTCATTAATATATTGGTCTGATATTCACCACTAACTTTAGCCACAAAGGATTAGAAAATTGAACCCCAGATTTTTTCAATTCTATATCATCAGAATGAATCAATACGTCATATCTCCACCGAAGTGGGGCTTTGTTGAATAAATCGAACTTTCAGGAGATTGGCGGATCTGATCACTACAGTCGTCTCAGCATCGGATCCCCATGGCAAAGCAAAAGTTTAAAATCACCAACTGGTCAGCCTACAACAAGGCGCTCAGGCAGCGCGGTTCGCTGACGCTCTGGCTTGATGAGTCTGCCATTGCTGCATGGACTGAGAGTGCACAGCCTGAAGGTCGTGGCCGACCGCTTCACTACACCGATATGGCTATTACCACGGTCCTGATGATGAAGCGCGTGTTCAACCTGCCGCTCCGGGCACTACAGGGCTTCGTTGACTCCATTTTTAATATGATGTTTCTGCCGTTGCGCAGTCCGGACTACTCTCTGGTCAGCAAACGGGCAAAAAGCGTCAGTATCAGCATAAAAACGCCAACCCGTGGTGAAATTTCGCACCTCGTCATCGACAGTACAGGCCTGAAAGTCTTCGGCGAAGGCGAATGGAAAGTCAGGCTGCACGGGGCTGACAGACGCAGGGTATGGCGCAAGCTTCATCTTGCCGCAGACAGTGCGACGCATGAGATTATCTGTGCCGATTTATCGCTCAGCGGAACGACGGATGCGCAGGCTCTGCCGGGGCTGATGAGCCAGACCCAGCGGAAAATCAGGGTAGCCTCGGCTGACGGCGCTTATGATACTCGCTACTGTCATGATACGTTGCTGAGGAAAAAAATCAGGCCGCTTATCCCGCCGCGAAGCGGTGCGCAATACTGGCCTGATAAGTACCATGAGCGTAACCACGCGGTGGCGAATCAGCATCTGAGCGGCAGCAATGAGGTCTGGAAAAAGAAAGTGGGCTATCACCGTCGTTCAGTGGCGGAAACGGCGATGTTCCGTATCAAAACCTTGCTGGGCGGGCATCTGAGCCTGCGGGGCTATGACGCGCAGGTGGGTGAAGCGATGGCAATGGTCAAAGCGCTGAACAGAATGACGTTGTTGGGTATGCCGGACAGCGTCCGGATCGCATAACAGGTGTGCCAGCGGTAGCCATCCTGTCGGCTGACTCTGATTTATTCAACAAAGCCCCGAAGTGGTTCTAACTCACCGATCTGTCACACCGATCGATACTCGTAATCTTAATAGATATAAACTATCAATATTGATTGATTGATCGTTTTGGTCATAGGTATTAACGATCAATTTCTTGAAACTGATCTGTATTAACGATTATCCCACCCCCTCACAAATGCATACGATCAGATGGCCTTTTGTACAACTGAAGGCCATTTTTCTTTTATAAAACACTCGGTAAGGAACAACTATGTTGAAGACTACCTCTACCTTGCTTTTCAGCGCTGCTTTATTCAGTACCACTGCACACGCCGTTATCCAGGACCAGCAATGGGGGAACTGGTTCGGTAACATCAGTGCAATGGAGTTTGAAATCAATACCCAAAACAACTCAGGTGAAGTGCTCACACTGACCTGTACAAGCGGAAAGTTAGCTGTTGTTTATAGCGTTCCCGCAGAAGACTATCGCGTTTCTTCCCTGACAGGACTTGCAGAACCGGGTATCAGCGTTAACGGTACAAATCATTCTCTGGATGAAACAGCCTTTGCTGCACTCAAATCTGCGGGTGAAAAAGACGTAATAAAAATAACCTCTATGAATTCAGCTATCTCTAAAAAATTCAGTGCTAAAGGGCTGAATGAAGCGCTGGCTGATACCTCATGGCAGGACTGTATTAATCACTAATTAATCAAAGGGAAATATAATGCATAAATTAATTGTTTTATCGCTCAGTTCAGTCGCTCTGCTTATTCCATCTATATCTTCTGCATTGACAATTCACGGAGATATACATCCCGAACGTTATACATTTTTCCTGACCCAAGAAGGCAGTAGCCAACTAAAACAGGCGAATGATCGACTAGCCAGGAATCCACAGGCCTACACGCTTGACGTGAACCATACAGGCATTCAGCCCTTTGATGCAGTCCGGTGGGATGGTGAGCCTGTAAAAGCCGTCACCTGTGTGCTGGTAGACGGCATTATGATGGGGAAAAAAGCTACCTGGTCACAATGCAAAGATGAAAGTGGTGCGGAATATTTCGGTAATGCTGGATGGCCAGTACGTGATTACGTGGCAAAAGCGTGTGAAGTAGGCAAATCAGATTGTCCTGTTTATCTTGTGCTTCAGACAGATCCACCGACTATGCGAAACGACATGGCTAAATTTGCCCCTGCACCTAAGAACTTTAATGCTTCTGCAAACCTGACGGATGAAATTAAAAACGACGGATGCCAAATGGCTAACAATTCCTTTGAATATGCGAAAAGCAGTATTCGCTGTTCTGCAATCAACACCGTGCGTTTTATTCGCAAACAAAATACCGAAGCTAAGTATGAGGCTGATCTCACCACAACTTCAGGCGAAAACCTGACAATGACTGTCGGGTACACCTATGGGAATGCATCCAGCAAAGAACCCGGCTGGCGTACCATTTCTGTCAAAGAGGGAGGCATTATTACGGATATTCGCAAACAGGGCCAATGGCTTCCTAATGGCTATAAGTAGAGGTGTGTTCCGTGCATAGTCAAAGCGAAGTGGTTACGAACATGCTCCCATGGCCTGATTGTACGTGGCAACTTGTCCTGTGCGTAACGGGGATTACGTTGATGCGAAGCCATTCGGTCACGGTCAGGGCTCTGGGGGCAGGTTTGACCACCTTTAGCCTGATAAAAGCGATAAAAAAACTCGCCGTACTTGCCTGATGGCAAGAAGCGGAGGTCACAGGATAAAAATACGATGTCTGAAAATAGCACAGGAAAACTTCGCAGCCTTACAGAAAAGCTGAATTTCCCACGCAGGAAAGCATCTGCCGAAAACCAAGATATATCTTCTGAACGTTTACCGGAAAGCACGGCTAAACCTCCGGTAAGTGGCGCTGACAAATACAGACTGTTACTGGAGAATATTGTCATCAATGGCTTGCTGAATATTGCCGAGGATAAACTTAGTGATGATGCTTTTGTTGAAGTTGTTTTCAGCAAAGCATATGAGCTTTTGCCTGCCCCGGTCAGGATCGTCCTGAAGCGGGAATGGTGCCTGAATTACCTTCAGTCGCAAAAAGCGCCGATTCTGGTGAAACTGCAACTTTACCGCGCGGGAAAGCTTAGTCCTGCCGAACTATCTGCATTGCCGATACCAGATTCAGAAAAGACTGCATCGCAGATACACCCTTCTGTTTCACCTTAATAATCCAGCCTTTCAATCCAGGCCATCCTTCGGGGTGGCTTTTTTATGCCCATTTGTTAAAGGAGTCGCCTATGACCCGTTTAGCCAGCCGTTTTGGTGCGACCAATCATGTGCGCCGTGATCGCCCGTTAACCCGCGAGGAACTGGCGCACTATGTGCCCAGCGTCTTCAGTGAAGACAAGCACGAGTCCAGAAGTGAACGTTACACCTACATACCGACCATTACCCTGCTGGATAATCTCCAGCATGAGGGATTTCGCCCGTTCTTTGCCTGCCAGACTCGCGTTCGCGATGAAAGCAAACGTGAGCATACAAAGCACATGTTGCGCCTACGTCGCGAAGGCCAGATTACTGGCAAACAAGTGCCAGAAATCATCCTGCTTAACAGCCATGACGGCTCCAGTTCATATCAAATGCTGCCGGGTTTATTCAGATCTGTTTGCCAAAATGGGTTGATTTGCGGCGAGTCGTTCGGGGAGGTGCGTGTCCCGCATAAAGGCAACGTAGTAGAGAAGGTCATTGAAGGGGCTTACGAAGTGCTGGGGATATTTGACCGCGTGGAAGAAAAGCGCGATGCCATGCAATCACTCATGCTACCTCCACCAGCACAGGCGGCGCTGGCAAAAGCCGCGCTGACGTATCGTTTTGGCGAAGAGCATCAGCCGGTGACGGAATCTCAGCTACTGGGTCCCCGTCGCTGGCAGGATGAGTCCGGTGACCTCTGGACAACCTATCAGCGCATTCAGGAAAACCTGATTAAAGGTGGTCTGTACGGGCGCAATGCGAAAGGAGGACGCACACATACCCGCGCTATTAAGGGGATCGATGGCGATGTAAAGCTAAATCGTGCGCTGTGGGTGATGGCAGAGAATATGCTGCAACTCGCCTCATGAACCACAACTCATCTCGTTTATAGCCCTGTAGCTTGTTGCTATGGGGCTTTTTATTTTAAGGATTTTCCATGTCTGAACTGATATTACCTCCGGCTTTTCCAGCGAATGAGCAACGTATTATCCGTCGCGCTATGCGACTGCTGGAGAAATACCAGCGCCAGCCTGGCGAGCAGTTCCTTGACACGAGTTGTACGAAAAGCTGGCTGCAACTGCATCTGGGACGGCAGGAACGTGAGGTTTTTGTCGTGCTCTATCTCGATAACCAGCATCGTCTGCTGGAACATGAAACGCTATTCCTTGGCACGATTAACCACACCGAAGTCCATCCCCGTGAAATTGTGAAATCTGCACTACGCCACAACGCGGCAGCGGTGATCCTCGCTCATAACCATCCATCGGGAATAACGGATGCCAGTAAAGCAGACCGAACGATTACTTCCCGGATAGTGAATGCACTGACTCTGGTGGATATCCGGGTGCTGGATCATTTCATCATCGGTGATGGTGATGCGTTGTCGTTCGCGGAAAGAGGCTGGCTGTAGGAGAATATTGATGAAAATCATAAGCAAACGTCAGGCAATGGCGATATACCGCCAGCATTCTGAATCCCGGTTGTCTCGCTTCTGTACTGGCAAATATCGCTGGTCCGGCAGCGTCTGCCATTACTACGGTCGGGAAGTGCAGGATATTCGCGGTGTGCTGGCTGTTTTTGCTGAGCGCCGACAGGACCGTCAGGGACCTCATATCATCCTGCGCTGCATTAGCTTCAATTAACCGTCAGTAAAAGGAACACAAATATGAAAGAAGGCACAGCCAACGAAGTAGTGGATATGCTGCGATGGGGACTGAAATGCGACATCACACCACATTTCGGGGCCCGTCTGGTGCAGGAAGGCAACCGCCTGCATTACCTCGCCGATCGGGCCAGCATAATTGGTCAGTTCAGCAAAGCAGATTTACACCATCTCAATCAGGCCGTTCCTTTTGCTGGTGAAGCAAATGGAACTCATGCTCACAAGTGGAAAACTTAATCCCCGACACCAGCGCTGCGTCACGCTGTATGCGAAGAGATTACCTGTGAAGCCGATACGCTCGGCTCCTGTGGCTACGTTTACATCACCATTTACCCCACTCAACGCTGACCGATTTTAACTTCCACTTCTACGAGAACAACATCATGAACACCTCTCCTGCAATAAATCAGCGGGTGGCGAAGCCATGCCCGTCGCCTGTGGCCGTCTGGCAGATGTTACTTACCCGTCTACTTGCGCAGCACTATGGCCTGACCCTGAGCGACACGCCATTCTGCGATGAAACAGTCATTCAGGAACATATTAACGCCGGTATCACACTGGCTGATGCCGTTAACTTTCTGGTGGAAAAGTACGAACTGATTCGTATCGATCGCAGGGGATTTAGCTGGCAGGAACAATCGCCTTATCTGCGGGCTGTAGACATCTTGCGGGCGCGACAGGCAATGGGGTTGTTACGACAAGGCCATAATCTTTCGACACGCTGAATCTTGCGAGCCTCCTTCTCGAATTAAATTCCCGATCTGTCTTCCTTATTTACTCATTGCATAATGCGCCTGCCACTCCCGGCGGGCGTGTTTGCTTTTTACGGACAAAATATCATGCAAACAGAAGCTGAAGTTTTAACCGATCATAATGAGCTAATTTGCTCAACCAGTATAGAACGCATCGTCACAGGGCGTGATGCTGCGCTGAGCCTGATAGAAATCCTGATCCATAAGCTTGATGATATCTCACGGCTAACTTCCAGCATCGGTGGTGATGTGGCGGAGCATTGGGCGATGCGACAGGGACATTCCTTTGACTGCTGGCTGATGCAACCAACCGACAAAGCCATGCCGGTGATCACCCGAAATATCGATCGCAGTATCTGGCGCGATCTCATGCTGAAGTCCGGGATGTTGACTCTGATGGATGCCGAAGCCCGCAGCCAGTGGGCTAGAAACCTCGAAGAGGGCGATCTTCCGGCCATCAGTGAAGCCAACATCCTAAGTACCTTTGAACAACTCCACCACAATAAACAGGATGTTTTCGAACGTGGGATTATCAATGTATTTAAAGGGTTAAGCTGGGACTACAAAACCAATAATCCCTGTTACTTCGGTAAGAAGATTATCGTCAACAATCTGGTGAAGCATGACAGATGGGGCTTCAGTCTGAACTGGGGCTGGCGGCGCGACCAATTAGCCGATTTGGAGCGAATGCTCTACCTGCTGGATGGTAAAACCATTCCCGATAACCGACATGATGTCTCCATCCGGTTTATGGATTTTGTGCGCGATAATCCGCATCAGCAAATTTTCGAAGATGAGTTGTTCACTATTCGCTACTTTCAGAAGGGCAGTGGGCATATCACATTCAAGCGACTGGATCTGGTGGATAAGATGAATGATATCGTGGCGAAGCACTTTCCGGGGATGTTACCTGCGAAATGAGATGTGATGTTTTTATAGGCACCTCTATGCTAATATTAATAGGAGTTATTAAATGTTATTAAACGAGGTAATCCCTATGGGTTCGCTTACTAAACAAACCATCAGCGCACAGATACCGATTGAATTGGCCGCTGCTGTTGAGAATCTGGCAATTGAGTTAGATCGTTCTAAAAGCTGGATTATTAAGGAAGCGTTGACCAGTATGCTGGCCGAAAGAGAACGGCGTCACCAGAGCATCCAAGCCGGTCTTGCGGATGTGGATGCCGGTCGTGTAATGAGCCACACGGACATGGTGGATTTTGCTAATCGCTTAAAGAAATCCTGATAAATGGAAATTTACTGGACGCTTAAAGCTCAGGATGACCTGGAACGTATCTATCGTTTTGCCCTTCAGTACAGCCGCCTGCACGCCGATGACGTTTTGGATCGCCTGATTACTAGCTGTGCTGGTCTTACAGCGCATCCGGCTATTGGCGTACAGCAGACTCGGTATGAACCTCGTGAGGTCCGAAAAGTATTATTCGATGATTACGAGGTTCACTACGAACTTCGCGATAATGACATCTATATCGTGGATCTCTGGCATACCAAAGAAGAACGATGAAAAGATTTTCTTTTAGTCCATGAGTGTTGATTAGTGAGTATAAACACGGTTATGTGTTTATACTCGATTTTGTGTTTTAATGGCACTTTCTACTCCTTCTGAAGGATGGATGCCATGTTACAGAACAACATCAAACAACTCCGTACCCTGCTATCTATCACCCAGCGCGAGCTGGCGTTTATGGTCGGCACCAGCCAGCAACAAATTCAGCGTATCGAAACCGGGAAGGTTGCTGCAAAGCTGGGTCTCGCACAGGCAATATGCAATGCTCTGGATAAGCCTCTAAACGTAGTGTTCCCGGAAAGTGATCGGTTGATAAACGACTTCCGCAAAAAGCGTCGTAAAACTGATGAAGATCTTGAGGCTATAGCCACAAGCGGCATTGAAATGGATAGCGGTCTCTGGACCGTAAAAATTTGGCTACAGGGGCAGCAGGACTATTTGCTGTTGCCCATTTCAGCAGCGGATAAGCGGAGGTTTTATTATTATTTTCAGGAAAAAAACACCCCAAACATAGAACGCTTCTTCGTTTTTGATTCTTCCGAGTATCGTTATGCGTTAAATATGCGTGAAGTGGTATTTCATCAGTTCCTTTCTGATGGTCTGCGGCCAATCGTTGACGAAGAGGATGATGCCTACGAAGACGATTATTTTAATGTCCATATCACGCTGGTAAACGGCGGACCAGTGATTCCACTGAGTGTTGAGCCAGATGCGCCGCAAAACGAAGAGACGGATGATATCGGACAGTTGAATGCTTTTTTTGACACGCTGGATTGTGAGCCTGAAACCACGGATCGTTTTATGATAACCGACGAGGATGGTGAAGACGCTTTTATCCGTATTGGTTCTATCGCTATGGTGCGAGTTGCGCTTGATGTGCTGGAACCAGTGGAAGACGATGATGAGTAGTATTGAATGAATTGATTTCTTAAGAAATGGTACTGAGTATACATGTGAGTATACAAAGTAACTTCGCATTTTTAAAAATCCATTGATTTCATATTGTTGAGGTTGAAATCGCGGTGCGGCCTTCGCACTCACCCTCTAAATACCTCTTTCCTGTGCCACTCCACAAACCCATCTTTTGGATAATTCTCGCGCATCATCGGCAGCGCTATCGATTTACCGTCGAAATCCCAGAACAGTCTGCCCACCATGCCGCTGCCATTCACTGCGGGTGACACCCGTACCCGCATACTCTCATCCAGCCCAATCGAACCTTTATCAAAGGCTTTATGGTGGATTGCGCACAGCGCCAGGCCGTTTGAAATCTCGCACGGGCCGCCGTGCTGTTTCCATTTGATATGGGCAGCTTCCAGGGCGACAGAGGTGCTGTCGTGGCGCATATTGAAGCCACAAATGGCGCACTCATAATTATAGGCACGCAGAACCTGCTGGCGGAACAACGGGTCCCGCTGTTTGCGGATTTGCAGGATATCAAATCCCAGTTCATCCGCGATCTCTTCCTGAATGCTTTCGGTGAAGTGCGCCTCGAGGATTTGCTGGGCCAGGGCATTAATGAGATTCTTGCTCTTTTTCAGCAAGGCAAAATGTTGTTCATCAAAGCCACCGGCAACGTTATGCGTCACCAGTTCGCCGGCAGGGGGCTGTTTGCTGCTGCCGGATGTTGAACAATGCTCGGCGTTTTGTAGCTCCCAGAATCCATCTCCCTGTAAGCGCCAGAAGGGCATATCCGGGCGGTACTGCGCACGCTGTGGTCCAAATCGTTCCAGCAGGCTATGCAACGGGTCGCGAACTTCCGTACCGTAGTCAAACAGGCGACCGTGACCCTGCTGATAACCCGCCAGCACATGAAGCAGCAGCAGGGGCTTGTGCGGCGCGCGCTGCTCGCCTTTACGCCAGATGGTGATGTCGGCAATTGCCTGTTGCAGGGTTTTACTGGAACTCATTGATTTCATTATCAGGTAAATAATTGCGATGATGCTCGCAAAATATCACCTGATCAAGAGGAGTGAGGCCGATACACTATCGACGTCACTTTATCGAATGCCGTTATTTCAGAAAGCCTTTAGTTAAGGAACCTGACCCATGAATGAACTACCTGACACGCTGCCGCGCGAGTACATCATCAAGGCCATTCACGCCTATGACTCGGGCTTCTCGCATCGTTTCAAAGAGGCGCGGCTTTATGAGCTGGAATTTCAGGGGCGTCGCTATCCATCAAAAGCTATTGCTGGAATTGCGGCGACGCTTTTGACGGGCAAAGCGTTTACCCCGCAGGATTTCTCCGGCGGTATCAGTTCGAAATGCGTCAGATTATTGACTGAGCAAGGTTTTCATATTGTTCAGGATAAAAATCGTGCTGCTGCGGTGAGCGACACGATCTTCCCTGAAGAACTTGAGGCGCAAACTGAATATATAGAAGGGGCAGCGACTCTGGTGACTGTGAATCGCTATGAGCGCGACCGCAATGCCCGACAGGCAGCGCTTCGCCACCACGGCTATCAGTGCAAAGTGTGTGGCATCGATATGTCAAAGGTCTACGGTAAGATTGCCGAAGGGTTTATCCATGTTCATCACCTGGTCCCTCTATCGGTAATTAAAGAAGACTACCGCCTTGATCCCATCAATGACCTGATCCCCGTGTGTCCAAATTGTCATGCTATGTTGCACCGGCGCATGCCGCCGTATACCCCAGAAGAACTGAAAAATATGCTGTGCTGAAAGCTCAATAAAGGCGCCCGCAGGCGCCTCAATGACAATCACACTCTCACCCCTTCGACCCTTTCCCCGCAATCACCCCGATAAACTCCAGTACCTGCTTTTGCTTGCGCGCGGAGAGCTTTTCCACGGCGCGCAGGGATTTCATCAGTTCTGACTCTTCGGGTTCGGCGGCGCGGGCGGTGAGCACGATGCAGCCTTGCATTACGCGTACATCGACGCTGGTGCCGGTGTCGAATCCGGCGGCTTTCAGCCACAGGCCCTTCATCACTATGGATGGAAACTGGACGTACTTCACCGGCAAACGGCTGTAATCAGGATAACGGCTCGCATAACCCACTTTCAGGTAACGGTTATCTGCGGCGTGCACTTCTGGATCAAATGAAACTGCAATACAATGCGTATCAGTCATGGTGACTATTCCCTTTAATAGTTACTGTGATTAGCGATGCGCAGGTGTTGGCGCACCTTCGCATCGCGCTAATAAAACCCCTGTAAATTACCCCAGTATCTTGGGCGAAGTCCAGATGTAAATAAGATGAAATAAGCGCGAATAGCACGCTTTCGGAATAAATAGAAAACGCCTTCATCCCAATAAATCCGGTATTATTCATCGTACTTACTCATTATCTTTCACACTCCTGAATATCCCCATGCTCCAGAAAACAACGCCTGTAGGCATCTGGCCAAAAATGCGATCTAACTCACTGAAGCAAATAGCAAACTCTGAAACAACACTGATTTGTACACTTTGCTTTACACTTTTAGTGATGTGAATCACAAATAGTGACCCGCGAAGTGATCCGACTCTCACAAAATGGGGTGTACTCATTCACCAATACAAAATGAGAACAGCCTGGAAAGTAAAGTTTTCAGTATTTCTGGTCGCAGATAACGCTCAACAGCGAACGACAAAACAACATGCAAAAAAAACTTGTTGAATATGAATAGTTAAAAAAATGACGTGTGATTTGCATCACTCACATTTACAGCTTTTTGAATTATTGCCAGTGATTAATGTTGCTCGGACTATTTCCATAATCAATTAAATCTTGCATAGTGCCTGCACATTATTTCACCCCCTGACGCAGGAGGCGAATAGTTATATTTCATCAGACTTTATTGATGAACCAGGTATGCTTTACTTCACATTAATACGTACATGACCACTGTTACTGGAGAAACAAAATGAATTATCCGGCAGAACCCTTCCGTATTAAAAGCGTTGAAACTGTATCTATGATCCCGCGTGATGAACGCCTTAAGAAAATGCAGGAAGCGGGTTACAATACTTTCCTGTTAAATTCGAAAGATATTTATATTGACCTGCTGACCGACAGTGGCACCAACGCAATGAGCGACAAGCAGTGGGCCGGAATGATGATGGGTGATGAAGCGTACGCGGGCAGCGAAAACTTCTATCATCTGGAAAGAACGGTTCAGGAACTGTTTGGCTTTAAACATATTGTTCCGACTCACCAGGGACGCGGTGCTGAAAACCTGTTATCGCAGTTGGCAATTAAACCAGGGCAATATGTTGCCGGGAATATGTATTTCACCACTACCCGTTATCACCAGGAAAAAAATGGTGCGGTATTTGTTGATATTGTTCGTGACGAAGCGCACGATGCCGGTCTGAATATTGCGTTTAAAGGTGATATCGATCTTAAAAAATTACAAAAGCTGATTGACGAAAAAGGCGCCGAGAATATTGCCTATATCTGCCTGGCGGTGACGGTTAACCTCGCGGGCGGGCAGCCGGTATCGATGGCAAACATGCGTGCGGTACGTGAACTGACAAAAGCACACGGCATTAAAGTATTCTACGACGCTACCCGCTGCGTAGAAAACGCCTACTTTATCAAAGAGCAAGAGCAGGGCTTTGAGAACAAGAGCATTGCAGAGATCGTGCATGAGATGTTCAGCTACGCCGACGGTTGTACCATGAGTGGTAAAAAAGACTGTCTGGTGAATATCGGCGGTTTCCTGTGCATGAATGATGACGAAATGTTCTCTGCTGCCAAAGAGTTAGTCGTGGTCTACGAAGGGATGCCATCCTACGGCGGCCTGGCCGGACGCGATATGGAAGCCATGGCGATTGGCCTGCGCGAAGCCATGCAGTATGAGTACATTGAGCACCGCGTGAAGCAGGTTCGCTACCTGGGCGACAAGCTGAAAGCTGCTGGCGTACCGATTGTTGAACCGGTGGGTGGTCACGCGGTATTCCTCGATGCGCGTCGCTTCTGCGAGCACCTGACGCAGGACGAGTTCCCGGCGCAAAGCCTGGCTGCCAGCATCTATGTGGAAACTGGTGTACGTAGTATGGAGCGCGGTATTATCTCTGCGGGCCGTAATAACGTGACCGGCGAACACCACAGACCGAAACTGGAAACCGTGCGTCTGACGATTCCACGCCGCGTTTATACCTACGCGCATATGGATGTGGTGGCTGACGGTATTATTAAACTTTACCAGCACAAAGAAGATATTCGCGGGCTGAAGTTTATTTACGAGCCGAAGCAGTTGCGTTTCTTTACCGCACGCTTTGATTATATCTAAATAATTATTATGGCCCCATCTGGCGATGGGGCTTTTTTGTCTTCTTTTTCCATGAACAGGAAGCCTTTGCGGTGTCCGTTACCGTGACATAACTATAAAAAGTAAACCCTGACTCCGACATTTTTATTATCCGCATGATGTACAAATGACAGCTGTAATTATAACGAATAGTCTACAGGAACATTTATCATGGATATTAATGCCATTGAGCGACAGAGTAGTACCCCCGGACTGATTAGCGGAACCATGTTGGTTATCGCGACCGTAGTGGGTGGCGGAATGTTTTCCCTGCCGATTGCGATGGCCGGCGTATGGTTCCCCGGTGCGTCGGTTATTCTTCTTTTTATTGCCATCATGATGTTATTAACCGGCCTGATGCTGGTTGAAGTTAACCTGCATTATGGCGCTGGTGCCAGTTTTAATACCTTTACCCAGGATTTATTAGGCCGTAAGTGGAATATCGTGGTCGGTATCGCTTTCGGTTTTGTGCTGTATATTCTGACCTATGCCTATATCTCCGGTTCATCGGCAGTGATGGCGCAAACCGTATTCAAATACAGTGGTGTACGTTTTCCGGCAAATATCTCGGTGATTATCGTCAGTATGCTGGTTGGGGCAATTGCCTGGTACAGCTCATTGCTGGTTGGACGCATCACTACCGTGCTGATTATCGGTAAGTTTGTAGCGTTCTTTGCCACCTTCTCCGGACTGGTAGGCCATATCGAAGTGGCAAAACTTGTCGACAGCGTAGCGGTGGCGCTGCCTAATTCGCAGTATCTGCCGTATATCCTGATGACGCTGCCGTTTTGCATTATCTCGTTTGGTTTTCACGGTAACGTGCCGAGCCTGGTCAAGCTCTATGGCAAGAGTGGAGTCCCAAATATCACGCGTTCGATTATCATCGGTACGCTGTTTGCCCTGCTACTGTATATCTTCTGGCTGGGTGTCACGATGGGTAACATCAGCCGTTCCGCATTCCCGCCAATTATCGCCAAAGGCGGCAATATCGATGTGTTTGTCGAGGCCATCAGCGAGCTGTTCACCAGCCGGTATATGGATCTGATCCTGACCTTCTTCGGCAACTTCGCAGTAGCCAGTTCTCTGCTGGCGGCGACGCTTGGCTTGTTCGATTATATCGCCGACCTGTTTCACTTCCCGGATGACGGCATGGGCCGCCTGAAAACCGCGCTGGTTACCTACTTCCCGCCAGCCGCCGTGTGCTTCTTCTTCCCAAACGGTTTTGTGCACGCGATTGGCTACGCCGGTCTGGCCTTTACCATCTGGAGCGTGATCCTGCCGCCGTTCCTGGTGAAGGCCGCGCGGAAACGTTTTCCGACCGCCAGCTATACCGCGCCGTGTAATAACACCGTGCTCAATCTGGTGATTATTTGTGGGGCGGTTGTCTATCTGACGGTGGTTCTGGACGTATTTGGTCTGCTGCCAACGTTTCGCTAGCGCAGGAGGCGTTATGTTTATGACATTGCTACGATTTCAGCATCCGCTGGTTTACCGTTTTGCGTGGCTTCGTCTGTGGGTCAGGGTGTTAAGGGCGTGCGGGCTGCGCAAGTGAAAGGGGGCTAGTTGCCGGATGCGGCGCTTGCGCCTTATCCGGCCGACAAATGAGCGTGAAACGCAGGCCTGATAAGCGAATCGCCATCAGGCATTACACGCGGAAGTAGCGTGGTGGGATCAACGCAGAAAAGGCGTCGAACTTCTTCACCATCTTTTTCCAGAACAACATAACAACAATCCTCGATTTGAAACATCGGCGCTATTTTAGTCAGCGCCGACAAATCGTAAAGCCTGTCACCTCGTTCCGATCCCGGGGCGGTGTAAACCTTTATGGTCACCGCTTCGTCAAATACGATTGCCGCGAATTTGGCGGGGTTGACAACGGGTTACGCCATAAACCAGTAATAAAAGAGACCGACTTTCAGGCCGAGGATCACAATGTAGGCGCAGCAGTATTTCATGGTGCCAGACATTATCTGGTTGGCCTGACCGTCCATTTTGGTGGCCGAAACTGCGATGGCGATGCTCTGTGGTGAAATCATTTTTCCGCCCGTTGCGCCGGAGGTGTTGGCCGCCGCCAGCCAGTTGGGATCGATATGCAGCTTACTGGCGGCAATGGTTTGCAGTTTACCGAACAGAATGTTCGAGTTGGTATCGCTGCCGGTGACAAATGTGCCCAGCGCGCCAATCACCGGGGCGAGGAAAACATATGAGCTGCCGGTCAAATCAACAATCGACTGGGCCAGCGTGGAGATAATCCCACTGAGATCCATCACCGTGGCCAGCGCGACGATCGCCATAATCGCCACAATGGAATTTTTAAGCTGGAAAATAGTTTTGATAAACACTTCCAGCATCCCACGTGCCGATGCTCCCTGAATAAAACCGCCGATAATGGTCGCAAAGATGATCAGCATCCCCGGCGTGGTCACCCATTCAACTTTCAGCGCCAGCGTTTTGCCGTCGGCGAGCGTGAAATGCAGTACCGAGGCCAGTTGTGACGCCACAGCTTTTATCGTCGGGAACAGCGGCGAACACAGCAGGATAAAGACAAAAATAAACAGATAGATAGAGCCCACGCGGAACAACACTTTTGCCGAGCGCGGCGTGGTTTCGCGGGTATGGCTGACCTCAATGCGCCATTCGGGATCGGTTTTCCCTTTGCGCAGGCGGCTGACCATCGCGACGGCAAGCAGGCTGACCAGGCTCCCGGCAAAGGCGGGCAGTTCCGCGCCAAGATGGATAGCGACAAAATATTGCGGAACCAGCGTGGTGATGCCACACATCAGCGTGATCAGAAATACGCCGCGAATGGCTTTCAGGCCACCGCCAATTATGCAGACAATGACAAACGGCAGCAGGATATTAAACAGCGCCAGCTGCAAAATAATGGTTCCGCCTAAGGTATAAACCGGCAGATTAACCTGTTCCGCCAGAATAGAAACCGGGATCCCGACCGCGCCGAATGCGGTGGGAACGGTATTTGCCACCAGAGAGGCGATCGCCGCCTTCAGCGGGTTGAATCCGAGCGCAATAAGAATGCCGATCGGGATGGCGACCGCCGTGCCATAACCTGCCGCGGCTTCAAGAAATCCGCCAAAGCACCATGAAATCAGCAGCACCTGAATACGCTTATCTTCGCTAATGCTGGCGAGAATGTCGCGCAGAATATCCAGCGCTTTGGTCGCCTGCATGACGTTATAACTGAAGATAGCGCCGAGGATCACAATCACGATCGGCCATAATCCCTTCAGTGCGCCATAGCCTATCGCGGCTTTCAAATTCTGTACGGGCATTTCCCAGAATAGTGCCGATAGCGCGGCGGTGAATACTAAAGAGATTAGCACAGAATAATGGATGGGCATTTTCAATTTTAATATTAAAAATACCATTAGTAGTAACGGAGAGAGTGCCAGGGCAAACATAAAATATTCGTTCATTGCTATTCCCGATTGGTTCATTAAACCTGATTTATATTTATGGCGGGGAGGCTACCTTGCTGAATTAATAAAAGCTGTAAACTGAATCGCTTCAGTGGATAAAGTAATTATGATTTGTGGTTTTGTAACTATTGTAATCTTTTAATTAAGAATTAGCGCCGTGTAAATATACTTAAGATCAAGCTGAATACCCATAAGTAGTTATTTAACAACCTCTTTGATAATGGTAGTGACGAGAATAGTTATCCCCTGAAACTATTGTTAAGGTGTTAATAATGCTGTGATTTTAAATATAAAAATGTGAGCGATGCCGAAATAAATAAACCTGGGTATTGCATGTCCGAGTCGATTAGGGGATTATTTTGTTTTGTCATACAAATGAAAATGCAGACATTTGCGATTGTCCTGATATAAGAAATGGAGAGTCGCCATCAAAGGAAAACGATCTGAGCATCATTATGAACCCAGGTATTAGTAAAACGAGCAAACCGAAAAACTGGGTGTGAAAGACGATTGAACCTTTGCTTGATATAGCAATATCAAGCGCAATAAACAGAAATGAAGCAATGGAGTAGTTATTGTGAATGTAAATTTCTTTGTTACCTGCATTGGTGACGCACTGAAATCACGGATGGCACGAGACTCCGTATTGCTGCTGGAAAAACTGGGTTGTCGCGTGAATTTCCCCGAGAAGCAAGGGTGTTGCGGTCAGCCAGCCATCAACAGCGGTTACATCAAAGAAGCGATCCCCGGGATGAAAAACCTGATCGCCGCGCTGGAAGATAACGACGATCCGATTATCTCTCCGGCAGGCTCCTGCACCTATGCGGTAAAAAGCTACCCGACCTATCTGGCCGATGAACCTGAGTGGGCGATCCGTGCTGAGAACGTTGCCGCGCGTATGCAGGATCTTACCTCTTTTATCGTCAACAAACTCGGCGTGGTGGATGTCGGCGCCAGTCTGCATGGCCGTGCCGTATATCACCCCTCCTGTAGCCTGACCCGCAAGCTGGGGGTGAAGGAAGAGCCGCTCACACTGTTGAAAAACGTGCGCGGGCTGGAACTGCTGACGTTTGCCGATCAGGACACCTGCTGCGGCTTTGGCGGGACGTTCTCGGTCAAGATGGCTGAAATATCCGGCGAGATGGTGAAAGAGAAAGTTTTCCACCTGATGGATGCGAAGCCGGAATATTTGATTGGCGCAGACGTCAGCTGCCTGCTGAACATTGGCGGTCGACTGCAACGGGAAGGTCAGCCGGTCAAAGTGATGCATATTGCTGAAGTGCTGATGAGCCGCTGAGGGAAAGTAAATGTCGATAAAAACCAGCGATGTAGAATTTAAACTGCGCATTCGTCAGCAGATTGAAGACCCGATCATGCGCAAAGCCGTGGCCAATGCGCAGGAGCGTATCGGCGCGAATCGACAGAAAATGGTCGATGAGTTAGGCCACTGGGAAGACTGGCGCGATCGTGCCAGCCAGATCCGCGATCACGTTCTGAGCAATCTCGATGCTTACTTGTATCAACTCTCCGAGAAAGTGACGCAAAACGGCGGGCACGTCTATTTCGCCAAAACCAAAGAAGAGGCCACCCGCTACATTCTGCAGGTCGCGCAGAATAAAAATGCGAAGAAAGTGGTGAAGTCCAAGTCGATGGTGACCGAAGAGATCGGCGTTAACCATGTGCTGCAGGATGCCGGAATTCAGGTGATCGAAACCGATCTCGGCGAGTACATCCTGCAATTGGATCAGGATCCGCCTTCGCACGTAGTGGTCCCAGCTATTCATAAAGATCGCTATCAGATCCGCCGTGTGCTGCACGAACGTCTGGGCTACGACGGCCCGGAAACGCCGGAAGCCATGACCTTATTCATTCGCCAGAAGATCCGCGAGGATTTCCTGAGTGCCGAAATCGGTATTACCGGTTGCAACTTTGCCGTGGCGGAAACCGGCTCGGTGTGTCTGGTGACCAACGAAGGTAACGCGCGCATGTGCACCACGCTGCCGAAAACGCATATTGCGGTAATGGGTATGGAGCGTATCGCACCGACGTTTGCCGATGTGGATGTGCTGATCACGATGCTGGCGCGCAGCGCCGTGGGCGCACGCCTGACGGGCTACAACACCTGGCTGACCGGCCCGCGTGAGGCGGATAACGTTGACGGACCGGAAGAATTTCATCTGGTGATTGTCGATAACGGGCGCTCGCAGGTGCTGGGTTCAGAGTTTCGTGATGTGCTGCGCTGTATCCGGTGCGGGGCCTGTATGAACACCTGTCCGGCGTATCGTCATATCGGCGGGCACGGCTATGGCTCTATCTATCCAGGCCCCATCGGCGCGGTGATCTCTCCGCTGCTCGGCGGCTATAAAGATTTTAAAGACCTGCCGTATGCCTGTTCACTGTGCACGGCCTGTGACAGCGTCTGTCCGGTGCGGATCCCTCTGTCAAAACTGATCCTGCGTCATCGCCGGGTGATGGCCGAGGAGGGCATTACCCCGAAAGCCGAGCGACGGGCGATCAAAATGTTCGCTTATGCCAACAGCCATCCAGGGCTGTGGAAGGTCGGCATGATGGCCGGGGCCCACGCGGCAAGCTGGTTTATCAATGGCGGTAAAACGCCGCTTAAGGTTGGCGCGATTGGTGACTGGATGGAGGCGCGCGATCTGCCTGATGCTGACGGCGAGAGTTTCCGCAGTTGGTTTAAGAAACATCAGGCGCAGGAGAAAAAAAATGGATAACCGTACCGCATTTTTAAACACCGTCGCCCAGGCGTTGGGTCGTCAGCTGCGTTTCGAGCCACAAGCGGATGCCGCGCCGGTTAACAACTATGCCAACGAGCGCCTGACCGAACTGAGCCCCGAGCAGCGCTGCGAGGCGTTTATCCAGTTTGCCAGCGAGGTGATGCTGGCCCGCTGCGAACTGACCCGCGAGGATCAGGCGGCAGACGCGGCGCTCCGTCTGTGTGAGGAGCTGGGGTCGCAACCGGTGGTACTGAGCGGCGACAGTCGGCTGGTGGAACTGGGCATTACCGAACGCTTACAGCAGGCATGCAACGCCATGGTCTGGGACCCGGCGCGCGGTAGCGAAAATATTACCCAGGCCGAGCAGGCTAAAGTCGGCGTGGTCTATGCCGAGTATGGCCTGACTGAGTCCGGCGGCGTGGTGCTGTTTTCTGCGCCGGAGCGTGGGCGTTCCCTGAGCCTGTTGCCGGAGTCATCGATTTTCGTGCTGCGTAAAAGCACCATCCTGCCACGCGTGGCGCAACTGGCAGAAAAACTGCATCAGAAAGCGCAGGCCGGTGAGCGTATGCCGTCGTGCATTAACATTATCAGTGGACCCAGTTCGACGGCGGATATTGAGCTTATCAAGGTGGTTGGGGTGCATGGCCCGGTGAAGGCGGTGTATCTGATTATTGAGGATTGCTAAGACGGGATGGAAAACCGCTCTGGCGCTACTGGCCAGAGCGGGACAGACGTTATGCAATCATGCTGATGATCAACACGATTATCAGGCCCACCACGGAGTTCACCAGTTCCAGCAGACCCCAGGTTTTCAGCGTATCCTTCACCGACAGGTCAAAGTAGCCTTTGAACAGCCAGAACGAGGCATCGTTGATGTGGGTCAGGGTGTTGGAGCCTGCCGCCGTTGCCAGCACCAGTAGCGCCGGATCGACGCCCACCAGTTGACCGGTTGCCGGGTCGAGGATGGCTGCGCTGATAATTCCCGCCGCCGTCATGGCTGAGACCACGCCCTGGCCGGTTGCCAGACGAATCAGCACGGTTATCAACCACGCCATGATGTACGGAGAAATATTGCCGTGCGACATCAGCATACCGATGGTGTCGCCAATGCCGGTATCGATGATGGTCTGCTTCAGTACGCCGCCCGCGCCGATGATCAGGATCACCATAGCGATACTTTTCACCGCGTTTTCAAAGGCGTTCATGACCCATTGCATATCGTGACCACGCGCGGTACCAAACAGCACGAAGGCAACAATCATGGCGATGAACATCGCAATCGGTGAAGAGCCGAGGAAGTTGACCACTTCCCACGCTTGTGTCCCTTTTACCAGCCAGATATTGGCGATGGTGGTGGAGATCATGATGATCGCAGGGATCAGCGGCACCAGAATAGACACGCCGAATGACGGCAGATTGTTCTGGTCAACCGGGACGTCGGCTTTCATGAATGACGGCGTCGGACGATCGAGGTTGCCGAGGAATTTCGGCAGGATAAGTCCGGCGCAGATCACGCTCGGAATGGTCACCAGAATACCGTAGATGTAGACCATGCCCATGTCAGCGCCGTAGGCGTTAACCAGCGCCACCGGGCCAGGCTGCGGTGGGAACAGGGAGTGAGCGGTGGTCGCGGCGGCAACGGCGGGAATCGCCAGCTTGAGGAAGGGGATCTTCGCTTCCGCAGCAATGACGATCACCAGCGGCGCCAGCATAATAAACGCCACTTCATAGAACATCGCCAGACCGAAGATCAGACCAATAATGATCACCGACAGCTGCACATAGCGCAGGCCGAGGCGCGCCAGTAGCGTATGGGCAATCTGATGCGCCGCCCCGGAATCAACCATCAGCTTACCGATGACCGCCCCGAACACCACGATAATCGCCAGCTCTCCCAGCGTACTGCCGAAACCGGATTTCATGGTGTGCAGCAGCTCCATTAAATCCATACCCGCCAGCATACCGACCGAGAGCGCCGCCAGCAGCAGGGCGACCATCGAGTTTATTTTGAATCTTAGATTAAGTACCAGCATCAGACCGATGCCAAATACGACCCACAGAATATTGAGAACGTGCATAAAACGTCTACCTTCTTTTGGTTGAACCATTATGATTTTGGTTGAGATGTTACATATATTGGTTAACCATTGATGCGATAGATGTCACATTACGTTACATGTTTACATATTTACCGTGTGTTTTTGCGCCATACATAGGATTTCAACACCTTTCAGTGTGATTTGGTTAACCAATTTTGTCGTTTAGGTTGACATGTAATACCAAAAGGAGGAATTTATGCGCCATATCGTCGAGTCCATAATGTAAACGAGGAATAAAACATGGAACAGACATGGCGCTGGTATGGCCCTAACGATCCGGTCACCTTAGCGGATGTGCGTCAGGCGGGTGCCACGGGCGTTGTCACCGCCTTGCACCATATCCCGAACGGGGAAGTGTGGACGGTTGATGAGATCCTAAAGCGCAAAGCGATTGTTGAGCAGGCGGGCCTGGTCTGGTCGGTCGTCGAAAGTGTGCCGATCCACGAAGACATTAAAACCCGTTCTGGCAACTATCAACAGTGGATCGCCAATTACCAGCAGAGCCTGCGTAACCTGGCCCAGTGCGGCATTCGCACGGTGTGCTACAACTTTATGCCGGTTCTCGACTGGACCCGTACCGATCTGGAATACGTCCTGCCGGACGGCTCCAAAGCGTTGCGCTTTGACCAGATTGAATTTGCCGCCTTCGAGCTGCATATCCTCAAACGTCCGGGCGCGGAAGCAGACTACACCGCCGAAGAGATTGCTCAGGCCAATGAACGCTTCACCACCATGAGCGAGGAAGACAAAGCGCGTCTGACCCGCAACATCATCGCCGGTCTGCCTGGTGCGGAAGAAGGCTATACCCTCGATCAGTTCCGTCAGCATCTTGAGCGTTACAAAGATATCGATAAAGCCGCGCTGCGCGAGAATTTTGCCGTCTTCCTGAAAGCGATCATTCCGGTGGCAGAAGAAGTGGGTGTGCGTATGGCGGTACACCCGGACGATCCGCCGCGCCCGATCCTCGGCCTGCCGCGTATTGTTTCCACCGTGGAAGATATGCAGTGGATGGTAGATACGGTCAGCAGCATGGCGAACGGTTTTACCATGTGCACTGGCTCCTACGGTGTCCGTGCGGACAACGATCTGGTTGACATGATCAAACAGTTTGGTCCGCGCATTTACTTCACCCATTTGCGCTCCACGCTACGTGAAGATAACCCGAAAACCTTCCATGAAGCGGCGCATCTTAACGGCGACGTTGACATGTACGAAGTGGTGAAAGCGATCGTCGAAGAAGAGCAACGTCGTAAAGCTGAGGGTAAAGAGGATCTGATCCCCATGCGGCCGGATCATGGTCACCAGATGCTTGACGATCTGAAAAAGAAAACCAACCCCGGCTACTCCGCGATTGGTCGCCTGAAGGGGCTGGCGGAAGTACGCGGTGTTGAAATGGCTATCCAGCGCGCTTTCTTCAGCCGTTAAAGCAGATTTGCCGGTCACCTGTCTGACCGGCTTTTTCCTTTTCTCTTCCGTTGGTATTCCAACGGCTTCTGGAGTTCACGATGACAACGACAATTGCCAGTAGCAACCTGCCGGTTGCGCGTCCGGCGTGGGACAGTTCTCGCCTGCAATCCCGTATTGTTCACCTGGGATGCGGTGCTTTTCACCGCGCGCATCAGGCGCTGTACACCCACCATCTCTTAGAAACCACCGACAGCGATTGGGGTATCTGTGAAGTTAACCTGATGCCGGGTAACGACTGCGTACTGATTGAAAATCTGCGCAAGCAGCAACTGCGGTATACCGTGGCGGAAAAGGGCGCGGACAACACCGTGCTGAAAGTGATTGGCTCGATGAAAGAAGCGCTGCACCCGGATCTTGACGGTTGCGACGGTATTTTACAGGCCATGGCGCGCCCGCAGACGGCGATTGTCTCGCTGACGGTCACGGAAAAAGGGTACTGCACCGACGCTGCCAGCGGCCAGTTAGATCTCAATAACCCACTGATTAAGCACGATCTGGCAAACCCAACCGCGCCGAAATCGGCGATTGGGTACATCGTACAGGCGTTGCATCTGCGTCGCGAGCAGGGGCTGGCGGCCTTTACCGTGATGTCCTGCGATAACGTGCGTGAAAATGGTCATGTGGCGAAAGTCGCGGTGCTGGGCCTGGCGCAGGCGCGCGACCCGCAGTTAGCGGAGTGGATTGCAGCTAACGCCACCTTCCCATGCACCATGGTAGACCGCATTGTGCCGGCAGCGACGCCAGAAACGTTGCAGGAAATTGCCGACCAGCTGGGCGTTTACGATCCGTGTGCTATCGCCTGTGAGCCGTTCCGTCAGTGGGTGATTGAAGACAATTTCGTCAACGGTCGTCCGGACTGGGATAAAGTCGGCGCGCAATTCGTTGCCGATGTGGTGCCGTTTGAAATGATGAAATTGCGCATGCTTAACGGTAGCCACTCTTTCCTCGCGTATCTGGGCTATCTTGGTGGGTATGAAACTATCGCCGATACCATGACGAATCCCGCGTACCGCAAAGCGGCGTTTGCACTGATGATGCAGGAACAGGCGCCGACGCTGGCGATGCCGGAAGGCACCGATCTCAACGCCTACGCGACGCTGCTGATCGAGCGTTTTAGCAACCCGTCTCTGCGCCACCGCACCTGGCAGATTGCGATGGATGGCAGCCAGAAACTGCCGCAGCGCCTGCTGGATCCGGTACGTATGCATTTGCAAAACGGCAGCGACTGGCGTCACCTGGCGCTTGGCGTTGCGGGCTGGATGCGTTATACCCACGGCGTGGATGAGCAGGGGCAGGCCATTGATGTTGTTGACCCAATGCTGGCTGAATTCCAGCGTATTAACCAACAGTACCAGAGGGCTGAACGCGTGACGGCGCTGCTGGGGCTGAGCGGTATTTTTGGCCATGATTTAGCGGAAAACGCCGACTTTGTTGAGACGGTTATCGCCATGTATCAACAACTGTGTGAGCTGGGCGCGCGTGAGTGTGTTGCCGCGCTAAGCGCTGACGCTTAATTCCCCGAACTATGACGGGTCAATCAAAATACTGATTTGGTTGACCCGTTTTCTGTTTTTGACCTGCCGCAAATGCTATAGTTCGATACCTATTCACCGTATCTGATTACACGCTTCTGACGGACATAACACGATGAAATCGAACACTTCTCAACAAAGACCCTACCAGGAAGTGGGTGCCATGATCCGCGATCTGATTGTCCAGACGCCGTACCAGCCCGGTGAGCGTTTACCGCCGGAGCGTGAAATTGCTGAGATGCTTAATGTCACTCGCACGGTGGTACGCGAAGCATTAATCATGCTGGAAATTAAAGGACTGGTGGACGTGCGTCGCGGTGCCGGAATCTACGTGCTCGACAATGCGGATGCGCAGAGTATCGACAGTACCGATGCAAATCACTGCAACGATGCCGGTCCGTTTGAACTGCTGCAGGCACGCCAGTTGCTGGAAAGCAACATCGCTGAATTTGCTGCGCTGCAGGCCACTCGCGAAGATATCGTGAAAATGCGTCAGGCGTTGCAACTGGAAGAGCGTGAGCTGGCCTCCAGCGAACCGAATGGATCAGAAAGCGGTGACATGCAGTTTCATCTGGCGATTGCTGAAGCCACGCATAACAGCATGCTGGTGGAGTTATTTCGCCAGTCATGGCAGTGGCGTGAGAACAACCCGATGTGGATCCAGCTTCATAGCCACCTCGATGATACTCATTACCGTAAAGAGTGGATGGTCGACCACAAGCAGATCCTGGCGGCGTTAATTAAAAAGGACGCCCGCGCGGCGAAGCTGGCAATGTGGCAGCATCTGGAAAACGTCAAACAACGGCTGTTGGAATTTTCAAATGTCGATGATATCGACTTTGATGGCTATCTGTTCGAGTCCTGGCCGCTGGATAAAGTTAACGCCTGATTTTGCTTCTTCAGCCACACGGACAGCTTCGGTCCGTGTGGTACTTTCCCTCGTGATTATTCCCCTTTTATCGTGCTGAATTGGACATAAAAAATTTTGTCTGGCGCCTCAGCCGGGATTTTTTCGCCGTCTTTACACGACGTAAATTGATTTATATCAATTAAAAACAACTTAATTTTGCATGCGAAAAAATGGGTTATTTACCTTATTTTTACCTTTTCGTGCTTATTTTTAGACAAAACAGGTCAGCATTAAGTGAGAATCAAAGTGATTCCGGCAGTGGTTTGGGTAGAACCGCTTTGCATAACAGTACATAAAAACAAGCAGTTCGCATAAAAGTAGACATTAATAACGGTATGTAACTTATTGGCTGCAATGATGTTTTGATTGAGTGTAATAATTCGTGTCAATGCTCATGCGTTTTTAATCAAATGAATAAAAATGAATATATGTAAAGTTAAAATTACACATTATTCTATAAACAAGTTATCTTTCACTTGAAATATCGTTCCATTTTACCTCGCTTTATTAACAGTTTTATTACGATTGTGAATGTTTTTTACCGTTGACATGTTTTTACACTGACTGCATATTTCATCGCCATAAGCGTCTTATTGCGTTCAGGAGATGATGACGATGCCTTCTCGAGATTATCCCGATATCCGAAAAGCCAGGGGTACCCGATCTAAAGATATGGTTCTTTTAAGTGCCCGTGTTGATAATTCTCTGTGGGAATATGTCCGAACGCTGGCATTTGAAACGCGAAAAAGTAAACAAGATATTATCGCTGAGGCGTTAATGCTACATCGCTCTATTAACCAGGGCGAGAATCAAGAGTAAACCTGGCTGACCTTATTCCGGATTTTGAATGAAATCTGAGTAGTGAATTATTTATTGCCACTTCATTATTGCCTTTATTGGTGTGTTTTTGATTTCTCCCCTTGGTATTCAGGGGGCTTTTTTATGAGGACTTTCTGCCTTCATAACAAAGTTGATAGCAAAATTCACAATTAAAAGTGAGTAAAAATATGAAAAAGTCAGCAGTGGTATTAGCAGTGATGGCATTAGGCATCACTTCCGCTCATGCAGCGGAAATTTATAATAAAGATGGCAACAAACTTGATTTGTACGGCAAAGTGAAAGCGGTCCACTCCTGGACTGACGGCACCGATGCTGACGGCACCTACGCACGTCTGGGTTTTCGCGGTGAGACTCAAATCAACGATCAACTGACTGGCTATGGTCAGTTTGAAAGTCAGTTTGATGCCGCTAAAGCAGAAGGTTCTCAGAATGGTGTTAATACACGTCTGGCGTTTGCTGGTCTGGATTATGGCCATGACGTTAGCTTTGACTACGGTCGTAACTACGGTATCGCTTACGACGTGGGAGCTTACACTGACACTCTTTCAGAGTTCGGCGGTGACTCCTATGAAAATACTGACCGCTTCCTTACTACACGCACTTCTGGCGTTGCAACACTCCGCACCAAAAATCTGTTTGGTGCCGTTGATGGCCTGAGCCTTGGCGCGCAATATCAGGGTCAGGATGATACCGATAAGGATCCAACGAAACAGTATGGCAATGGCTACGGCTTCTCCCTGGGCTACGATAATATCGCCGATTCCGGCGTGTCTGCGATTGCGGCCTACACCACCAGTTCAGTGACTGCTCAGCAGAAACAGAATGGTTGGGATGGCGAAAACGCAGAGTTCTGGGGTGCTGGCCTGAAGTATGATGCTAACGCCATCTACGTAGCGACGATGTATGGTGAGTCCCACAACCTGATTCAGGATGCGGACAAAGCTGAGCACTTTGAAGCAATGGCTGCGTATGTGTTTGATTTTGGTCTGCGTCCGAACGTGGCTTATGTCCATACGCGTGACAACAATAATAATGACCTGACCGAATATGTGGCGCTGGGTACGGACTACTACTTCAACAAAAATATGGTTGCTGATGTAGGTTATAAAATTAACCTGCTTGATGGCGCTGACGGCGACAACCAGGTTGTTGCGGGTCTGACCTATCAGTTCTAATTTGTTGTGATAATATGTAAAAGGCGTCTTTTGTAAGACGCCTTTTTTACATCTGCCTGCTTTTAATGGATCAAATTAAACCGATCAGGATTATTAAAGTGGGCGATTTTTTTAAACCAGAATATATGTGTTTTCTGAAGATGGTGTTGATGTTGAATTAACATGTCCATTTTTACGCATTTTAAAGTGAGTTTATAAATTTCCTGATGAGTATATTGTTGGTTATTTATGCATTTATTAAATGTTGACATTAAATAACGGACTAAATAGCTGCGCCTAATACCGCTACACTTTTGCCTGGCCATGTTTTCCTCCGGGGAATGGGCTGGCGGTTTCCATAAAATGGCGGACCTTTTTCAGTAACTGCCACATTGAGC
>NZ_VDAY01000089.1:0-273 GCF_019584005.1 Citrobacter sp. EC_71 | reverse complement strand
ATCTCTCCCACTGACGTATCATTTGGTCCACCCGAAACAGGTTGGCCAGGGTGAATAACATCGCCAGTTGGTTATCGTTTTTCAGCAGCCCCTTGTATCTGGCTTTCACGAAGCCAAACTGCCGCTTGATGATGCGAAACGGGTGCTCCACCCTGGCCCGGATGCTGGCTTTCATGTATTCGATGTTGATGGCCGTTTTGTTCTTGCGCGGATGCTGCTTCAAGGTTTTTACCCTGCCGGGACGCTCGGCGATCAGCCAGTCCACATCCACCT
>NZ_VDAY01000088.1:0-273 GCF_019584005.1 Citrobacter sp. EC_71 | reverse complement strand
TTACCGCCCCGCAACTGGCGGACGGGGAGTACAGCATCACCGTGCAGGTGACGGATGACGCGGGGAACACCGCGACCTCGACCGCACTGGCTATCACCGTGGACACCACCGTGGCAGCCCCGGTGATCACCCTGAGCGACGACACCGGCACCACCGGCGATAACCAGACCCGCGACACCACGCCGGGCTTTGCCATCACCACGGATAAAGACGCCGTGAGCATGATGGTGAGCATTGACGGCGGCACCCCGGTGGCGGCGACGAAGGACGCGG
>NZ_VDAY01000087.1:0-294 GCF_019584005.1 Citrobacter sp. EC_71 | reverse complement strand
CACCGACGCTTTCGCCGGGTTCTGCTACCGGGAAATCGGGTATGGATATGCCAAAAACGCCAAAACATGTCACTACAGATAGCGATCAGACTAATGGTGTTATGCCTTCCAGCAATACCAGTGGTCAAACACCGACGCTTTCGCTGGGTTCTGCTACCGGGAAATCGGGTATGGATATACCAAAAACGCCAAAACATGTCACTACAGATAGCGATCAGACTAATGGTGTTATGCCTTCCAGCAACACCAGTGGTCAAACACCGACACTTTCGCCGGGTTCTGCTACCGGGAAAT
>NZ_VDAY01000086.1:0-300 GCF_019584005.1 Citrobacter sp. EC_71 | reverse complement strand
ACGATCCGGCTTCGTCGGTGAAGGTAGAGAATGGTCGTATTGTTGAGCTGGACGGCAAGAGCCGCGCCGAGTTCGACATGATTGACCGTTTTATTGCCGACTACGCGATTAACGTGGCTGAAACTGAACGGGCAATGCGGCTCGACGCGCTGGAGATCGCCAGAATGCTGGTGGATATCCACGTCAGCCGGGAAGAGATTGTTGCTATTACCACCGCTATCACCCCGGCGAAAGCGGTGGAGGTGATGGCGCAAATGAACGTGGTGGAAATGATGATGGCGCTGCAAAAAATGCGCGCCA
>NZ_VDAY01000085.1:0-336 GCF_019584005.1 Citrobacter sp. EC_71 | reverse complement strand
GCTCCATGCGGGACAAGAAAATCTCTTTTCTGGTCTGACGGCGCTTACTGCTGAATTCACTGTCGGCGAAGGTAAGTTGATGACTCATGATGAACCCTGTTCCATGGCTCCAGATGACAAACATGATCTCATATCAGGGACTTGTTCGCACCTTCCCAAGACAAATCAGTCATACACATCATTTTTTTAATTAAAGAAATACCGGTGAACGCCGTTATATACGCTTATCCAGACACAACGAGACACTATTATCATGACGTGGAAAACCACACAGGGGCAGGTTACCCTTTTGCTTGTCAGTTTTTTTGTATTTTTAATTATCGTGACCTATACCGT
>NZ_VDAY01000084.1:0-343 GCF_019584005.1 Citrobacter sp. EC_71 | reverse complement strand
TCCTCACTGGACTTCACCGTGGACACCACGCTGTCCGTTCCGACCCTCGATCTGGCGGAGGCGTCAGACAGCGGCAGCAGCGCGACCGACAATATCACCAACGACACCACGCCGGCGTTTACGCTGGGCAATATCGACGCCGACGTGACGGAGGTGCAGGTGCTGATTAACGGCACCGCCTATGCCGCCGTGCAGACGGACGGCACCTGGACCTTTACCGCGCCGGTCCTGGCAGACGGTGACTATACCGTGACGGTGCAGGTGACGGATGACGCCGGCAATACCGCGACCTCGGCGGCGCTGGCCATCACCGTGGACACCACCGTGGCGGCCCCGGTCATCA
>NZ_VDAY01000083.1:0-347 GCF_019584005.1 Citrobacter sp. EC_71 | reverse complement strand
TCACTGTGGCGGCTTTCGTGGTGATGTCCTTCACCCTTGCAGCAGCCTTCGTGTTGGTGCTCTGTATGTTTACAGCAACCTTCATGATGGTTTTGCATCATCGTCTCCTGATGTTATTTAGATATATCTAATTTATATCTAAAGTTTATCGACTTGCAAGTCTATAAAATAATTTTTGTTTAATTTAATGATTATTAATGGTTTTTATGGATTGCTGATAGCTGTTTAATCTCAAGCTGACTATATCAAAAAAGTGCTTGCAATCTTTTTGATTAGCAATCATTATCATTTAAAAATAAATTTAGATATATCGTATTATCTTCACGAAGGCGAAAAAATGACAAAAA
>NZ_VDAY01000082.1:0-349 GCF_019584005.1 Citrobacter sp. EC_71 | reverse complement strand
TTCATGACTGGGGTGAAGTCGTAACAAGGTAACCGTAGGGGAACCTGCGGTTGGATCACCTCCTTACCTTAAAGAAACGTTCTTTGTAGTGCTCACACAGATTGTCTGATGAAAATTAGCAGTAAGAAAATCTCTGCAGGCTTGTAGCTCAGGTGGTTAGAGCGCACCCCTGATAAGGGTGAGGTCGGTGGTTCAAGTCCACTCAGGCCTACCAAATTCATCCTGGTGAATTTGAAGAGGTTTTAACTACGATGGGGCTATAGCTCAGCTGGGAGAGCGCCTGCTTTGCACGCAGGAGGTCTGCGGTTCGATCCCGCATAGCTCCACCATCTTTACTGCAACAACCCAA
>NZ_VDAY01000081.1:0-351 GCF_019584005.1 Citrobacter sp. EC_71 | reverse complement strand
TGTAGCGCGGTGGTCCCACCTGACCCCATGCCGAACTCAGAAGTGAAACGCCGTAGCGCCGATGGTAGTGTGGGGTCTCCCCATGCGAGAGTAGGGAACTGCCAGGCATCAAATTTAGTGTGCTGATATGGCTCAGTTGGTAGAGCGCACCCTTGGTAAGGGTGAGGTCCCCAGTTCGACTCTGGGTATCAGCACCAGTTTTTCGGTTAAAGTTCGGCGCTTAGAAAAGAATTTGTCTGGCGGCTGTAGCGCGGTGGTCCCACCTGACCCCATGCCGAACTCAGAAGTGAAACGCCGTAGCGCCGATGGTAGTGTGGGGTCTCCCCATGCGAGAGTAGGGAACTGCCAGAC
>NZ_VDAY01000080.1:0-360 GCF_019584005.1 Citrobacter sp. EC_71 | reverse complement strand
CACGGTGGTGTCCACGGTGATAGCCAGTGCGGTCGAGGTCGCGGTGTTCCCCGCGTCATCCGTCACCTGCACGGTGATGCTGTACTCCCCGTCCGCCAGTTGCGGGGCGGTAAAGCTCCACGTCCCGTCCGCCAGCGTCGCCGGGTAGTCGGTGCCGTTAATCAGCACCTGCACCTCCGTCACGTCGGCGTCGATATTGCCCAGCGTGAACGCCGGCGTGGTGTCGTTGGTGATATTGTCGGTCACGCTGCTGCCGCTGTCTGACGCCTCCGCCAGATCGAGGGTCGGAACGGACAGCGTGGTGTCCACGGTGAAGTCCAGTGAGGACGTCGCTGTATTGCCGGCAATATCGGTCACCGT